>JAMDDL010000166.1 GCA_023488645.1 Actinomycetota bacterium
CAAGAAGTAGCTTCAGATGGTCCCGCATAAACAGGAATTTTTAAAATATTTGAAATCCATTGACAGAATAATTTATTATTTACACCGCCGCCTATCAGATGAAGAAATTCAATTTTCTCATGGTAAAATTTGCACATGATATCAAAAAAATACCTCACTGACATTGCCAGACTCTCATATATGCATCTGCAAATCTCCGCCATATTTTCCTGAACCTGTACCTTCATTTCTCTGCAGTAATTTTGAATAACTTTTGGCATGTTATCATGGTTCTGTGAAAATAAAGGGTCGTCAACATTAATAAAACTTTTAAACGGCGTTGAATTTGGATAAATTTCATCAATTTCTTTCCATGAAATTTTTCTGCCGCTGTCAGCTTCCCATTTTTCCAGACATTTTTGTATAATCCAGAATCCTGTCAGGTTCCTTGCAAAAAATGATCTTCCGGAGACTCCGCCTTCATTCATAAATAAATATTCAAGTGATTTTATGTTTAAAACAGGTTTTATTGTCTCAATTCCAAGAACCAGCCATGTTCCTGTTGAAAGAAACGCCCATTTCTTATTTTGAAAAACAACCGGAGTTCCCGCAATAGCCGAAGCAGTATCATGCCCCACAGCTGCAACAACAGACATGGGTTTTATTTCAATCTCTCTGCACACTTCATCCATCAATATACCGACTTTGGTCCCGGAATTAACAATTTTAGGAAGTAAGTCTCTTGAAATGCCTATACTATTTATAATTCTGCTTTCCCATTTTTTGTTCAAACAGTTTACCATTAAAGTTCCGCATGCTATTGTGTACTCTGAAGCGCAATTACCGCATAAAAAATAATTAAACAAATCCGGCATCATCAGCATTTTTTTGCCATATGTTATTTCATAGGATTTTTCATCCACCAGTTTTCCAAGATAAAATACAGCAGCCTGATTATATGCAAAATAACCTGTTAAATTATAAAAATCATTTTTATTTATTTTTTTAAACAAATTTTCAGGCGACCATTCGAATTTGCTTTTGTCTCTATATGCAACAGGATTTGAAATCAATTTGCCTTTTTTATCTATGATTCCAAAATCAAGACCCCATGTATCAACAGCTATTGAAGTAATATCATTATATTTGCGGCAAGCCAGAATCAATCCTGTTTTAAGCTCATCCAGCAATTTCAGAATATCCCAGTAATACCTGTCAGTAACAAAAACCTGTCTGTTCCCAAACCTGTAAATTGTTTCAAGATTAAATGAATTTCCGCTAAAGTGACCTACGGAAACACGTCCATTGCTCGCACCAAAGTCAGCAATTATGTATTTTTTATTTTGATTTTGTTTCAAAATGCTTACCATGCTCCTCACAAGCTCCGACAGTGAGAATAACCATTCTATTTTTATTAATCAGTCTTCTACTTCCGGATAACACATCTCTTCAAATTTTATTTCCATCTTTTGACCTTTGGTAAATTTTTTAAGAATTTTTTTATAAATAATTATTTAAAATCATTTTAACCATTTATACCTTCATAAATCATAATAAGATAATTTAAGATTATTTTTTTGACTTTGCTGCTAATTCTCTTGTCCTGTAACTCTTGATTTTTTTTAATAATAAATTGATCTCATCTGTTGAAATTTTTTCACCGCTTGTAAAAATATTATATTTAATTCCACCAGGAAGACTTCTTTCATTAAGAGCGCTGATAAATTCTTTTAAGCTGCAGTACATTTGAAGTGGAATATCAAATGTGGTTTTGCGTAGACTAATCCTGTTTTCAAAATATCTGGGACATTTTGGATCGTCATACAACCATAATTGGGTAAGATTTTCAAGTCTTGCTGCTATTGGCAGAATATGTCTGCCAAGTGCATGGATATAGAAACTACCGCCCTTGAAATGGTTGAGGATCTTTTGTTTATTTTCAAAACCAATCTTTTCAAAAATTTCAGGTGAACAAAGCGCATAAGCATCCATATCTAATAGCGGAACAGAATGAATTGGAGCAAGATCTGAATATTCCTTATTATTTAAAATTCTTTCATTGTGTTTTTTAATAATTTCTCTTTTCATCTCAAAAAATTCTATACCTGTTTTTCTTCCAAGATCATAAAGAACTTGAAGTTCCGGTGGATAATCAATCAAATCATAGAAGGCCTGGGTAGTACCCCTCATCGATACAATAAAATCCGCACCCTCGTAAATAAAAAACGGCAGTACCAAAAAATCTTCAGTGCTGTTTTTAACAAAATATTTAAGTGCTTCAAGAATTCTTCTTACCCATATGTTGTTTTTATCAAATTTAAGTCCATATACCTCATTCCAGTTTTTAATTACAGGTTCATTAAAAGTATAGGTATGATCTTTTGTGCTTGTCACTTCTAATTTACCGCCAAATATTGCCCCTGCCATACCATTTCCAAACTGGAGTTCAGGCCAGGCAATGGGAATTTTCACTTTATCGTCAAAAATCTTATAATATTTGCTTTTTTTCATCGTTGTTATTGACTTCTCAAAGTCTCTTAACATTTTAGGGACATCATCAAATAAGGGAGGGTATTTTTCTGAAACAGCACCTGTTGTTTGGGTAGGGCTTAATGTTACTTCATCTTCGGCTCCAAATTCTGCCAGAATCTCTTCAGCCATCTCTCTTTTCCAGAATGCCGCATTTCTACTCATTGCAAGATTATTGACTTCATTCATAAGATTAATATCTTTTTCCATTTTTTACTCCATAAAAAT
>JAMDDL010000182.1 GCA_023488645.1 Actinomycetota bacterium
AGGATTATAAAAAAATATATGATGGCGACAGGGGCAAAAATACCGGAGGTATGGGAAGCTACAGTCCTATTCCATTTGTTGATGATAAATTATATGAAAAAATATTGACAAGGATCATTACTCCTACATTTAATGCCTTAAAAAGTGAGGGAATTAATTATAAAGGCGTGTTGTACGGAGGTATTATCGTAAAAGATAATGAGCCTTATTTGCTTGAATATAATTGCAGATTCGGAGATCCTGAAACACAGGCTATACTGCCAAGACTTAAAGATGATATATTGCCTGTTCTAATAAATTGTACTAAAGGCGCTTTAAATAATATTGAATTAAAGTGGGAAGATAAAAAAACCGTATGTATTGTTTTAGCTTCAAAAGGTTATCCTGAATTTTCTTCAAAAGGAGATGTAATAACAGGACTTGAAGATCTTCGGCAGGAAAAAAATGTTTTTATCTTTCATGCAGGAACAAAAAAAACTGACAGCAGGATTGCAACGGACGGAGGCAGGGTATTAAACATTGTTTCAATGGCGCAAAGCTTCAGGGAAGCAAGAAAATTAAATTATGAAAGTATAAAGAAAATAAAATTTGAGGGAATGCAGTTCAGAAAGGATATTGCATTAAAAGTTGAAGAAACTTAAGTCAGGAGGCATTAAAATGTCAGAAAATAAAAAGCTGGTTGCAATAATCATGGGAAGCAAATCTGATGAAGATATTATGAAGGGTGCTGAAGATATTTTTAAGGAATTCGGGATTAAATATGAAAAAATTATTTCCTCTGCCCACAGAATGCCTGAAAAAACTTCAAAATTTGCTAAAAACTTAAAGGCTGATGGTTTTGAAGTTGTAATTGCAGGAGCAGGTAAAGCAGCACATCTTCCAGGTGTTATTGCATCTTATACAACTTTACCTGTGATAGGAGTTCCCATTAAAACAGATGATCTGGGAGGGCTTGATTCACTGCTTTCCATTGTTCAGATGCCTGCAGGTGTACCTGTAGCGACTGTTGCAATCAATGGTGCAAAAAATGCTGCCATTCTTGCCATCCAGATTTTATCATTAAAATATTTGGAAATTAATAAAAAATTTGAAGAATACAAATCCGGACTGGCAAATTAAGAATTTTTTTATTTTTTTATATCAATTTAATTGTTAATTAATTAAAATTTACTAAGAAAATAAGACTTTGAGTAATTATTTAATTATCCAGAGAAGATTTTTATGGAAAATGATATCAAAATAAGTGTGAAGAATTTTGGTTTTTATTATGGAGATTCCAAAGTTTTAACAGATATAAATTTTGATATTGTTAAAAATACCATTACTTCAATAATAGGTCCTTCAGGCTGCGGAAAATCAACCATGCTTCGAACATTTAACAGAATGAATGAACTTCTTGGCAATGTAAAAGTGGAAGGCAATGTTGAAATAGATAATGTTGATATTTATAAATCAAACATAGATGTGGTTGAATTAAGGAAAAAGGTTGGAATGGTATTTCAAAGACCAAATCCTTTTCCAAAAACAATTTATGACAATGTTGCCTATGGGCCCAAACTTCATAAAAGATACTCAAAATCACAACTTGATTTTATTGTTGAAGACAGCCTGAAGAAAGCTGCTTTGTGGGATGAAGTTCAAAAAAAACTTCATAAGAGTGCCCTTGATTTGTCAGGAGGGCAGCAGCAAAGGCTTTGCATTGCAAGAGTGCTTGCTGTAGAATCCGAAATACTGCTGATGGATGAGCCTGCTTCTGCTCTTGATCCTATTTCCACACAAAAAATTGAGGATTTAATTACAGAACTTAAAGATAATTATACAATTGTAATAGTTACACATAATATGCAGCAGGCGGCAAGAGTCTCTCAAAAAACTGCTTTTCTTTTGATGGAAAAACAAGGAGAACCTGCAAAATTAATTGAATATGATGATACTAACAGGATTTTTACTTTTCCTTCTGACAAAAGAACCGAGGATTATATTACAGGCCGTTTCGGATAATGTATAAAAGGTATTTTAGACAATTTTTTATCCAATGATTTTTATTGGTATATTTTGCTCAAGTCGTCTTGATTTTCCAGCAGCTAACCATCTCAAATAAATTTACTTCTTATTTTTGACATGCAGCTTTTATTGCAATATAATACGTTCACATAATTTTGGAACTTTTCCATAGTATTTTTTTAATAATTTCGTATTTAATCAGGAGCAATGTTTAATGAAAGAATATCGAATAACCCAGGAAGGTTATGAAAAACTTTTAAAAGACGTTAATTATCTTATAAAAGTAAAAAGAAAAGAAATTGCAGAAAGATTAAAAGAAGCTAAAAATGCCGGCGGAGATCTTTCAGAAAATCTGGAATATGAATATGTTAAAAATGAACAGGCATTTGTTGAAGGCAGGATTGAACAGATGAACGATATTCTTCAAAATTATGTAATTGTTGATAAAAAAGTCAATAAGGATGAAGTTGATATCGGGTCAGTTGTAGTGGTAAGAGACCTTGATCTAAATAAAAACAGAAAATTTGAGATAGTAAGTTCTGTTGAATCAGAACCTTCACAAATGAAAATTTCTGATGAATCTCCCCTTGGACAGGCACTGCTTGGCAAGAAAATAAAGGATGAAGTTACTGTCAAAACTCCAGGAAAAACTTTCAGATTAAAAATTATTGATATTATCTGATATATTTAAGCTTTTT
>JAMDDL010000200.1 GCA_023488645.1 Actinomycetota bacterium
TAAAAATCAGGAAAATCAGTCATAATTATTATCTGCTTATCAATATAATAAACAATACAGTAATATTCTTTTAGTTAAACCGTCTGAAATAAAATTATTAATAAGGTTTTAAAATATTCAATACTATGAATAATTTTGAAATTTGATTTTTAAGTTATTTTTAAATAAAAAATAGTTTTTGTATTACTATCAACTTTTATTCTGTCATCAATTCTGCAGCCGCCTATCCAGATGATTTTTTCAGTGTCGAAGAAAACAGGTATAAGATTTCTTAAATGAAAGGGAACTTTTAAATCAGTAAAAAAATCCTGCAGCTTTTTTACATTCCCTGTTCCAAGGGGAAAAAATCTATCTCCATTCTTCCGGCTTCTTATAAAGACAGGTAATTTCAGTTTGTCCAGGTCCATGTAAGCTTCGTTACTGCCGGAATCAGATATTATTTCTTTGTTAATTTCTTCACAGTTAAAAACATTAATTTTTAATGTCAGGCTCGCATCATTAATATTTATAATTATTCCTGCATCTTCATTTGTCTGAAATTTTTCAACTGAAGTTTTTAAAGCATGCATTTTATATTTATTTGTTTTTAATATGGATGCTGCCCTGTCCTCATCGATAATTAAAACGGGTTTTTTTGAAATTTCCTGTTTTAAGGTGATGTAATTATCTTTAAATAAATCTGCGGTATTAATTCTGCTGCAATCATAAATACATATAAAGCTGCCTTCTTTTATAAAGGATATTTTACCGGACAGATTTATTTTCCTGTTTTCCCCTCCGGTATAACAAAAATTGACAATATCATTTATATTTGAATAATTTATATCACGGCTGTCTCCCTTAACCAGTTCAATTAATTTAAATATTACGGCAGTTTTAAGACTTTTATTTAGATTTTCAACAGACACAGCAGGAACTTTTACAAATCCATTATCATAAATATTCTTTATATCCTCATTTTGTTTACTTAAAATACCTTTAATAACTTTTGTTACTTCAATTTCAATATAATCTCCGTCTTCTCTTAAAGCATTAATAGTGTTTAAAATATTATTCTTAAAACTGTCCCCGAACTGGTTTTCAAGAGCAGGTATCAATTTATTTCTTATTTTGTTTCTTAAATATTTGCTTTCAAGATTGGTTTTATCAACACAGTAACTTATTTTATAGGAATCAAGAAAACAGGTAATATCCTTTTTAAAACAGCATATAAGAGGTCTTATGATATTGCCGCTTACCGGCCTGATTGCACCAAGACCTTTTAGTCCTGCGCCTCTTAACAGATTCATAAAAAAGGTTTCAAGATTATCATCAGCAGTATGAGCAAGCGCTATTTTATTTATTGAATTTTCCCTTGAGTATTTTTCAAGAAGATTTTTTCGCAAAATCCGTGCACCTTCCTGAAAATTCAGCCGCCTTTCAAGACACCATTTTTGTGCATCAATTTTAATACTGAAAAGCTTTATATTTAATATAGAACTTAATTCTTTTACAAAATCTGCATCTTTTGTTGAAGCGCCATCTCTTGTTAAATGGTCAAGATGAAAGGCATAAAGTTTTAATTTATATCTGTTTTTTATGAAATTAAAAAAATACGTAAGAAATACTGAATCAGGTCCTCCTGAAACAGAAATAAGTACAGAGTCCCCGGAATTTATCATGTTAAATTCTTCAATAGTTTTTATAACATTTAAAATCAACCTGTTTTTATTTAAACCTTCAGGATAATTAAAATCATAAAAATTTTTTTTAATTTTCAAGTTCATTTAATAAAATATTTTTTTAAAATTATCTCCTTATTTTTACGGAATTAAATACCTGATTAATCAAAAATTTTTCTGTTAATTCTTCTTATTGAATTAGCCCTGCCTGTTGTTTCATCAATATCTATAACTGCACCGCTTATCCAGTTATCTGAATCTGCAACACTGAATCTATGAGGCATCATATTTATAAACCTGTTTACAATGATTTCCTTCTTAACCCCTATTACCGAATTTCTTGGACCGCACATTCCCACATCTGTAATATATGCAGTACCTTTATTTAGTATCCTTTCGTCAGCAGTTTGTATATGAGTATGAGTTCCGATTATTGCACTTACACGCCCGTCAAGATACCATCCTATTGCCATTTTTTCGCTTGTTACCTCTGCATGAAAGTCAAGTATTATCACAGACGTTTTTTTACTGATAAAACTCAAGACTTTATCAGCCGTTCTGAAAGGACAGTCAAAATTATCAATAAATACGCGCCCGCATAAATTAAAAACAGCAATTTCGCATCCTCTTGTTTTTTTATTTGAAAAAATATAGCACCCGTTTCCCGGAGTATCCGGAGGATAATTTGCAGGCTTTAGCAGTCTTGGCTCTCTATCTATATAATCAAGAATTTCCTTCTTTTTAAATATATGATTCCCGCTTGTAATAACATCTATTCCAAGCTGCAGAAGGGTATCGCTAATTTCAGGAGTTATGCCAATTCCTCCGGCTGCATTTTCACCATTTGCAATTACAACATCTGCATTTTCTTCCCTTATCAATATGTCAAGATAATTTTCAAGGCATTTTCTTCCAGGATTGCCTATAATATCTCCTAAAAATAATACAATCAACTTTTCCTCAATTCTGTTTTAAAATTATTAATTCCAGAAATTAATTTTCCAGCTCCCATCTTCCTCTTTTACTAATGA
>JAMDDL010000052.1 GCA_023488645.1 Actinomycetota bacterium
ATAATTATCTTCCCTATTAAAAAAATCAAAAATTTCCGCTATAATCTTACAATTTATTTTTTATTAATTTATTTTCAAACTAAATTGTACTGATGGAACAGAAAAAAATATATAATCAAAAGAAGATTTCAAAAGATTATGCCCAAAGAGATTATCTTAGTGAAGCAGAAATTCAGATAATTGAAGATTTAAAACAGTTTCTTCCGAAATTTAACATGCTGGATATGGGGGTAGGAGGAGGAAGGACTACAGGGTATTTTCTTCCAATGGTAAACAGTTATATCGGTGCTGATTATGCCCCAAATATGATTGCCGAATGCAGAAAAAAATACAGAAATAAAAAAATATTTGAAGTGGTTGATGTCAGGAATATGTCAAAATTTAGTGACAATATGTTTGATTTTATTTTATTCAGTTATAATGGAATTGACAGTTTTGATTTAAAAGACAGGGAAACTGCACTTGGTGAAATCAAAAGAGTATTAAAAAATGAGGGGTTATTTTGTTTTTCATCTCATAATATAAACTGGACAGGCTTATACAATCTTTTTAAATTTAAAAATATTTATGAAAAACTTGTTTTCAAATCAGATCAGCGGAAAAGTAAATTTTTAGAATCAATCGTAAAATTAATTTCATTTTTTAAGGCAATCCTTATAAATATAAAGCTGGATATCCAAAATAAAAGTTTTAATATTAAATTTCATATCGATCAACTAAAAGAAGCAGGATATGGAAATTTAATAGATAATTCATTAAACGGAAAAGCAAAAATATTTTACATATCATTTAAATCCCAGATCAGACAATTAAAAAAATTCGGATTTAAAAATATTTCTGCTTATTCAATAAATGGCATAAAAACTGAAGATGAAAATGAACTTAACAAGGGTGGATGGATTTACTATTTATGCCAGATTGAAAAGTGAATTTAAAACTGATTTTTGTTAAGCAGTTTTCAAATACCTTTTAATTGATAAATATTGCGTTTAAATTATAATAATTAACTTAAGTTATTTTTAACAATAAATTTTATTAAGGAATAATAAATTGGACAACAGGTCTATCGGTATATTTGATTCAGGACTTGGCGGTCTTACTGTTTTACGGGAAATAATTAAAGAAATTCCAGATGAAAATATTATTTTTTTTGGAGATACGGCAAGATTTCCATATGGTCCAAGGAAACTGGATGAAGTTAAAAAATTTGCACTAAATATTGCAGATTTTCTGTATAGGCAGGATGTTAAACTTCTTGTAATTGCATGCAATACTGCAACAGCTTCAGCTCTTACAGATATCAGGGGAAATTTTGATATACCTGTAATCGGAGTAATAGAACCAGGAGCAAGAACTGCTGCTGAAACTACTGTTTCCGGAAGAGTTGGTGTAATTGCCACTAAAGGTACTGTTGAGAGCAAAGCTTATGATATTGCTATAAAAAAGATAGACGGCAAAATACAATTATTTTCCAAGGCAGCACCTTTACTTGTCGAATATGTAGAAAATGGAATTCTGGAAGGCAGTTTGCTTGATAAGGCAATTTGCAGTTATTTAAAACCTTTATTCAAAGAAAATATTGATGTTTTAATTTTAGGCTGCACACATTTTCCATTGATTGAAAACAATATAAAAGATTGCTGCGGCAAGCAAATAAGAGTTATAAGTTCAGCTATAGAAACTTCAAAAGATATTAAAAATACTCTTGTAAAATTTGATATTAAAAATGAAGGGAAGTTTAAACCTCAAAGAATATTTTATGAAACAGGCAACAGCAGTAAATTTTTTAGTGTTGGCAGGATGTTCCTGGGTGAAAAAATTAAAGAAGTAGTAAGGATAGATTTAAAAATATAGATCAAAGGCAAAATAAAATGAGTACAAGATTTGACGGCAGGGCAAATGATGAATTAAGGTCGATTAAAATAACAAGGAATTATATATCCCATGCGGAGGGTTCTGCTTTTATAGAAATCGGCAAAACAAGGGTCATTTGTACTGCAACCATTGAAGAAAAAGTACCTCAGTTTCAAAAAGGCAAGGGAATTGGCTGGGTTACTGCAGAATATGACATGATACCAAGGTCTGCACAGGTTAGAATAATCAGACCTCAGACGACGGGTAAGATTGGCGGGAGAACTCATGAAATACAGAGACTAATAGGCAGATCACTTCGTGGAATCGTAGATTTTCAGAAACTTGGCGAACGTACCATTTGGGTAGATTGTGATGTAATTGAAGCTGACGGCGGTACGAGATGTGCTTCAATTACCGGAGGTTTTATAGCTTTATTTGATTGCTGCAGATATCTGGTTAATCAGAAAATAATTCAGGAAATGCCCGTAACAGATTTCCTTGCTGCTGTAAGTGTAGGTATAGTTAATGGAGAAATTATGGCTGATTTATGTTTTGCAGAAGACAGTGCTGCAGAAGTTGATATGAATGTTGTAATGAATTCAAAAGGGAACCTGATTGAAGTTCAGTCTACAGCGGAATGCAAAGCTTTTTCCAGAGAGGATTTTAATAAATTGCTTGATCTTTCAATTTCTTCAGTCGAAAAAATTTTTTCAATACAGAAAAAAGCTTTACTTGAAAAGCAGTAAAAAAATGAACAACAATATCGAAATAATAATTGCTACAAAAAATAAGGGAAAAATAAGAGAAATCACAAATTA
>JAMDDL010000053.1 GCA_023488645.1 Actinomycetota bacterium
AAAGGGCCCATAGCTCAGCTGGTTAGAGCAGCGCACTCATAATGCGGAGGTCCCAGGTCCGAATCCTGGTGGGCCCACCAGAACCTAAGAATATCACCGGCAATTTTTACTTTTTCTATTTGAAGCCAAATATGATAATATCTTTAACTGATATAATAACTTCAATTTTTTCCGGATTATGAAACTAAGAAAATTAACAGAAATTCTTGATAAAAATTTTCATAAGGAATACTCATTAAGCTGGGATAATACAGGACTTTTAATAGGAAATTATAACAGTGAAATGGGGAAACTATTGATTTCACTGGATGTTACAGGTGAGGTTATAAACGAAGCAATCAGCTTAAATATCGACCTTATATTTTCCCATCACCCTCTCATATTTTCACCTCTTAAAAACATAGTTTCTGATAATTTTTCAGGTCAGATAATCTTGAAACTGGCAGCCAATAACATAGCAGTGTATTGTGCCCATACGAATTATGACATAATGAAAGGAGGGTTAAACGATTATATTGCCGATATTCTTGAACTGGAAAAAGTTGTCAGTATAATTCCCAATTATACGAAATGGTTTAAGTTTGCAATCTATACGCCGACTGATTACGAAGAAAAGGTAAGAAATACAATTTGTTTGTCAGGGGGAGGACAATGGAAAGATTATTCCTGTTGTACATTTAAAACAAAAGGAACTGGAACTTTTAAACCTGGTGAAAACTCAAAACCATTTATTGGAAAAAAGGGGAGTCTTTCTTTTGTTGATGAATCAAGGATAGAATGTATTATTTCTTCTGAAAAGTTAAAAAATTTGATAAAAAATGTTTTGGAAGTACACCCGTATGAGGAACCGGCTTATGATATTTTTCCTCTTGAAAATAAATTTGAAGAAGGAGGTACAGGCAGAATAGGTGATCTAAAGAAATCATTATATTTAAATGATTTTTTAAGTTTTATAAAAGAAAAATTAAATGTACAAAACTTTAAGTATATTTTAAAGGATTTAATCTTTGCGGATAAAAAAATAAGAAAAATAGCTGTTATTAATGGAAGCATAAATTCAATTATTGAAAACATTGCAGATTCTGATTTTGACGTTCTCTTATGTGGTGAAATTAGCTATCACAATACGTTACTGCTTTTAGAAAAAGATAAAATGATAATAGATCTGGGTCATGCAGAATCTGAACTTTTTGCTGTTAATCATATATTTAAGATTTTAACAGACATTAATGATGATATGAACCTTGGTTTAAAAATATTAAAAAGCAACAATAAAGAACCATCATGGAGGTATTTAATTGGATGATAAAAATTTTGATCTCCTGAATTTATATAAACTGCAACTTTCCGATAATAAAATTTCCCTGCTCGAAAGAGAAATCGAAAAACTGAAAAATAATGAGGAACTTAAAGCAAGGCAGGAAGAATTAAATGAGACCACTGAAAAATACAACAACCTTCTTGCAAATTATAATGAACTTGAAAGGGAGAGAAAAAAACTTGATGACGAGTTAAGTATGAAAAATGAAAAAATTAAGAAAAATGAACAAAAGTTGTCAAGCGGTACAATAACCAGCGCAAAGGAAATAATAAGTTTTCAGGAAGAAATAGTAAGTTTAAGAAAAATAAATGAAGAAATTGAAAATAGATTGCTGGAAATAATGATTAAGATTGATGACATTAACGAGATGATTAAGCTTGAAAATGAGAAAAAAGATAAAATTGCTGCTCATATTAACAAGCTTAAGGAAGAAATAAACAACAATACAGGACTGGTCGAGGAAAAGTTAAATAAATACAGAAAAAAAAGAGAAAATATAATCAAGCTTATTCCTGAAAATTTGATATCAAAATACAATGAGGTTAAAGAAAAAAGAAGCGGAATTGCAATTGGTATTTTAAAAGAAAGAATGTGCTTGTCCTGCAATATGGAAATATCTGCAGCAGAGGCGGTAAAGATGAGTAATTTAAACGAGATTTACAAGTGTCCTTCCTGCAGAAGAATGATTATAAAATACAGGGGAGAAGTTGATCTGATAAATGAGGAATTCAGCCGGTAAAATTATAATATATACTGATGGCGGTGCAAGAGGAAATCCGGGGCCTGCAGCTGTTGGTTTTATAATTTATGATTCAAATAATGAAAAACTGGAACAGTATTCGAAATATATCGGAGAAAAAACAAATAACTATGCCGAATATCTGGCAATTCTTGAATCACTTATCAATTCAAAAAATTACAATCCCGATGAAGTCGTAATTTATACGGACAGCAGTCTTGCATACAATCAAATCAATGGTTTCTGGAAGATTAAAGATGATAGCTTAAAAGATATTGCATCAAGAATTAATAAAGAAATCTCAGGATTTAAGCAGTTTAAGGTTCTTTATATACCCCGCGAGAAAAATAAAGAAGCAGATAAGCTTGTTAATATTGAACTGAATTTAAATGAAATAAACAAATACTGAAATTTTTTTCAGTCAATATTTCAGATTGTATTATACAGCTATTTAAATGATGACAATACTATTCATATTGCGTATTGATTTTTAAAAATTTAAGATTATCATTTAAATCAAGCAGCGGAGTTAGCCGGGCAGCCGCAGGAAATTATATTTATAATTCCTGAGGAAAGTCCGAGCTCCATAGGGCAGGATGC
>JAMDDL010000157.1 GCA_023488645.1 Actinomycetota bacterium
TAAAGATTTTATCCTTTTATTATTTAAAAACTAACAATTATGGTTAATCAGCAATCTTAATAAGCTTTAAATCAGAATACTATCCATAACGGATAACCGGTATCAAAATTATATTTTAATTATTATACATTAAATCATAGCCTTTTATATATTCAATAGCTTGGAATTAATCAATTAAAGATAGTTCAATTTATATTGAATAATAGCTGAAATATGAGAAAATATTAAAAATTTTACAATTCTAAAATATGGTGTTTTTAACAATGATTAAAGTTAAAAATTATTTTAAGGATATCAATAATACTCTTACATTTGTATTCCTCATAATTATCTGTGCTGCCGGTTTTATTTTCAGGTTCAGGAATTTAAGCTATCTTTCTTTCTGGGGAGATGACGGCCATACTTTTATCGGCACTATGAGTATTTTAAAGTACGGATTTCCGAAACTTCCTTCAGGAAATATTTTATGGCATGGGATATTTGATTATTATTTAAAAGCGCTTCCTGTTCTTATATTCGGAGCAAAAGAATTTTCTTTCAGAATTGTAAGCGTGCTTTCTGGTACAGGTGTAATTATTGTAACATATTTTATCGGCAAGGAACTTGCAAATAAGTTTGTCGGGTTTTTAGGTGCATCAATAATTGCCTTTTCTACATGGTATGTCCAGTTTTCAAGGGAAGCGAGATATTATTCTGATTATCAGTTTTTCTTCATGCTGTCTTTTTTGTTTTTTTATCTTGGATTTACAAAAGACAGAAAACCTTTCAGAGTACTGGCTGCTGTTTTTATGGTTTTGACTCCTTTAGTGCATGGTGTAGGAATGACTCTTGTATTTCTGTTTATTGCACTTCTTTTTTATAAAGGCAAAAAATTCTTTAAGAAAGAAATAATTATTCCCATGCTGATTGTAATTTTTCTTGACGTGCTTCAGGTTATCAATCAGGTATTTTTCTGGAAGGTCGGCAGAAGTTTTTATGCTCAGGGAACCGGAATAAGAGCTTTAATAAAAGCATACCTTAAAATTCCAGATCCGTTTTATTTTAAGATTATAAATATTATGTTTCCTAAGATGTATTATGTTTTCATGGCCGGAATTATCGCATTCATTATTTTTGCAATCTTTCTTTCGATAAGAAAGAAATCAACTACAGAAGATTTATATCTAAATGAAAACGTTGTTAAGTGGGGACCTGTGAGATGGCCTTTTAACATGTTTATGATTTATCTGACATTTATAATCATAGCAGTTTTTTTATCACTCGGCAGGATGTATAGCCAGCAGCGCTACATATATTTTTTAATGCCCCTGTTTATTCTCGGATTTTCTTATGTAATTTACCTGGTTTCTTTCCTGGCGGGTAAATTGATAGCAAAAATAATAAGAAGAAAATCGGTGAAAGCTACATGCATATCTATAACTATTGTTTTTATAATAGCGGCTATTCTGCTTGTCAACGGAATAAACCCAAAAGAGTCCTGGGATATTGCTTACAAGAAGCATAACGAAAAAGTTAATGTCATGTATTCTATTTCCAATTCCTGGAATGTGCACAGAGATGCGGCTACAGGAGGCAAATATGTGGCAGAGCATATGCAGGCTGATGATATTGTTATTACTGTAGACATATACAATTCTCCGCCATACACAGGTAAAATTAATTACTGGCTCTGGACGGGAAATCTGGTTTCCTGGGCGCCATATCATAATGAAGGAAATAAAGTTATTGATGATACTTATGGTGTTGAAGTTATAAGAAGCCTTATGGCTTTTGTGAATATCTTAAATGAAAATGCAAATAAAAATATATGGGTTTTAACTAACCAGTCTTTGTTTACAAAAGAGCATATAGACTCTTCGATTAGAAAGCTTCTGGATAGCTATAGCGGAAACTTGGTTCTTACAGGCAGGGATGATGTTTCAAGGCTGTATTATTTTCCTAAAATTATAAGCGGGCAAAGGATAATGCTTGAAAATATATTTAATCCAACAATTGACAATATAATTAAAATGCAGGCAAAGGATGAGATTGATTTTGATTTCAGAAGCGATTCTGCACAGAAATATTATATTTATGGATTTTCAAATGTTGAAAAAGGAGTTGGAACATGGGCAATAGGTGATACTTCGATAATGTTTATAAATCCTGATGATTTGTCCGGGGATTTGGAATTTAATGTAACTGCTCGTCCGCTTGATAATAAAAAAGAAAGACAGAAAATTGCAGTATTTATTAATGGAAATAAAGTATCTGAATTTGAATTTTCCGTGACAGATGATTTCAGCCAGTTTGGCTTTAAAGTTTCAAAGCAGTTACTCAGATCAGGTACAAATGATCTGGTTTTTAAATACAAATACAGCATAACACCCCGTGAATTAAATATAAGCAACGATGGAAGAAACCTTTCGGTATTATTTCAAAAAATGAATATTAAAAAAATACCTTGATAAAAGGACACAAACAGACAGGATTGAAATGAAGAAATGGGTAAAGAATTTAATTATTATGTTGATCATACTGGCGGTTTTAGGTGCAGGATCTTATGCTGTCATAAGATATTATAACGGTGTAAAAGAATTCGGATACCAGTCTAAAATCTACTATGAAGATAATTTCGGTGATGAAAATACAAATAATATCAAAT
>JAMDDL010000153.1 GCA_023488645.1 Actinomycetota bacterium
AACCATTTCTGTATCCGGCCACTGTCAGATTTTTATATTTTTTATTTATTTTATCAGCTACAATCTTTACAATTTCTTCTTCTGCTCCAAAAAGAAAAATCCTATATTTATTTTTATCTGCTAATTCGAGTAATTTTTGCATCAAATCAATGCCGGCAACTCTTTCTTTAAGTTTTTTCCCCAAAAACCTGGAAGCCCAGACTACAGACATACCATCAGCACTTATAAGATCACAAGAATTCACGATATTTGCCAGTTCCTTGTTTCTATCCATCAAAACTATTTTTGCTGCATTTAAAACTACATGCTGATGAGTACTGCTCGAATTAATTAATTCAGCAGCTTTTTCCACAGTTTCATTAAGAGACAAATCATCTAAATTATATTTAAGAAATTTAATTCTCAATTTTTATTTTTTTTCCTGTTTTCAATGAATCTATTATTAAAAATGTTAAAAGAGTTGTATTATAAATTTCTTCATATGGAATTAAGGATTTACCTTCTTTCACTAACTTATCTATAAACATGGGAACCATCTGTTTCTGACCTTTATCTTGGCAATTTACTTTAAGCATCTTTATGCCATTATCTGTATAAATATTGCCGCTTTTAAAGTCATTAATTACCGCAGAAATTCCTCCGCCAAAAATTTCTATATACTCTTTAGGAAGTTGTTTATTACCATTTGCAAGATAGCTGATATTTGCAATTGAACCATCTCCATATTCTATTGTCAGGATAAGTGTGTCTGTAAGCATTATTTCTTTATTGTCTGCAAATCCTGCTGCATAAACACTTACAGGCTTTTTATCAATTATATGGGCTGCCAGATCAATAAAGTGGCACAATTCCCCGATAATTCTTCCTCCTCCAACTTCAATATCCTGAATCCACAAAGATTTATCTATCTTACCTGCATTTATTCTGTAGTTAACAATTAAAGGGTAGTTTCTGTTGTCAAAATATTTTTTGACTTCCTTAGTTATTTTGGAAAATCTCCTGTTAAACCCGACCATTAAGATGGAATTACCCTTTTGATATTCTTTATTTATTTCTTCCAGCTCTTTTCTCATGATGCAAAGAGGTTTTTCAACAAAAACATTCTTGCCGCTTTTTATAGATTTTAATACATAATCTGCATGGGTATTATGCCTTGTTGCAATTATAACCAAATTATTTTCCTTATCTTCAAAAGCATTATCAGGATTATTTAATATAGTTTCAAATTTATATCTTTTTGCAACATTTGCTGCAGATAACCCCGTTGCGCTTGAAATGGATTTTAGTTTAACTTCAGAATTTCCCGCAAAAAGAGGAAACAGGAATTTTTGTGCATAACTTCCTGAGCCTATAAAACTTGCAATTATTTTTTTGTTATCAACTTTTTTTTCAGATACTTTAATGTCTTCTTTACGGTTTTCCAGTGGCTTTTCTACATTATATTTAAAAATCAGGCCATAATTATTTATTGCTGCTTCCCCTAAAATGTCTTTATATGCAATTTCATATTCATTATAAAAATCATAAGTTTTTGAAATAAGATTCTTCAAATCAATTCTTTTATTTGCTATCAAGTCCAGAAAACTTTGCATGTTTCTGTTTTCAGTCCATCTGACATAACTTAAAGGGTAATCGATACCCGCTTCTTCATAGACTCTGTCATATCGCCCGGGCCCATATGAACGTGAAATTACAATATCAATTTCCTTTTTGTAATAATCTTCTCTTGGAACATCCATCTTTACAGCCCCAACTACTACTACCTTACCCTTTTCTCTGCACAACTTACCAGCTATTTCAGTTGGCTTATTGCTTGAAGTGGAAGCTGTAATAATTGCCCCATCAAACAGATTGCCATTGGTAAAGCTTAAAACCTTTTCTTCCAAATCAGGTGAATTTATATTACATCCGAATTTAAGACCGTTTTCAAATCCTTTATTTACCTTGCTCTCCTCAATATCAGCTCCGAATACCTCAATTCCTGATGCGTTCAATATTTGAGTTGTCAACTGCCCGATCAAACCAAGCCCTATAACCATAACTTTTGAACCGAGCTGGCAATTTGTCAATCTTACCCCCTGCATCGCAATTGCCCCTACAGTTGCAAAAGAAGCATCTTCTGCATCGACATTATCAGGAACTTTTACCAAAAGATTTTTAGGTATAAAAACGTATTCTGCATGATTGGCAAATCCTGCACCTGCACATGCAACTCTGTCTCCTAATTTTATATCCTGCATATCATTTGTTATTTCTATTACTTCCCCGCAGGAACTATAACCCAATGGTGAGAATTCTTCAAGTTTTTTAAAGACATTTTTAGCAGTAGTTACTAACCCTTCAGTCTTAATGTTATCTAAAACTTTTTTAACAAGATCAGGCCTTGATTTTGCTTTTGCCAACAGGCTCTTTTGACCAATTTCAATTTTAGTTCTTTCCGTCCCGGCACTGATCAGCGAATAATGATTCCTCACAACTGCTCCACTCCATGCAAGAATCGGCATAGGTATATCTGCTAAAAATAATTCCCCAGTTTTATAATTCTGAACAAGTTGTTTCATTTTACTCCTAAAATATATCTATTTTATCAAAAATTAATTGATATTTAAGACTTTAATTATTATATGTCAATTATTAAA
>JAMDDL010000049.1 GCA_023488645.1 Actinomycetota bacterium
GATCCATGGATTCAGGCTGAACCGGGTTAAGCAAGTCAACGCCGACTTCAATTAAATCATCTATAATAGGTTCAATATAGCCGTCACTATGAAAAGCAACTTTTACATTTTTATTTTTCTTTTTTAATTCACCTATCATATATCCCAGCTTTGGTTTTACCATTTCCCTGAAAGTTTCGGGAGACATTAAAAGCTTATGCTCGCCCCCCAAATCATCTGCAAGCCATAAAAGGTCTACACCTCTTTCGATTAACTTATAGCCAAGTTTCAAGTGATAGTCTACCGACATATCCATTATCTTATTAGCCAGATCCTTGTTTGCAACTATATCAATCATACTTTGAGTGATACCTCTTAAATATTTAAGAGCTTCAAATACAGAACAATCAATGATTCCGCAGATATATTTTTCTCTGCCGTAATATTTGATTACTTCCTCTGCATAAGTCATATCTTCATTTTCCGGATTAGGTGGAATATATGAGCTTATTGCATCATCACCTGCCAGAGGGAATTTAATTATTTCCGTATAATGTCCTATACCGTTAGGTGTTTTATATGGTATTTTTCTCCATGTTATTCCCCATTCATCCATATATGTGTCATTCGGAGTATCTCTATAATATCCCGTGGAAATTCCATAAGTTAAAAGAAGCATGTCATGCTCAAATAAAATATCCAGCTCGCTCATTCCCTGATATTTTTCGGCAGTTTTGCCCTTTATCCCCTCAATTTCTTTTGCATATTTCTGCCTTAACAGTTTATCCATTTCAGGAACAAAAGTTGCCTGATAAGGAACTCTGTCGGGTTCCCTGTGATCCATCGATATCTGCAATCTTTCCTTAGATGTTAGTGCCATTTCAATTCCTTTCCGGTACTTATTAAACATTTTACGTTTCGCTCTGGTGTATCAGGTGTAACAGGGCTTCCATTTGAAATTATGAAATTGTATCTTGCACCTTCAGCCTGCCTTATTACTTCATTCTTAATTTCCTCAGTGCTTCCTTCTCTTAACAAATAAACAGAATCAAGATTTCCAAAAACACATATTCTATTGTCTGCCGATTCTCTTATTTTTTGTATGTCAAGATTAAATCCTTTCTTGCTTTCTTCAAACATGATTGCCATGACATTTGTTTCAATATAATCGCTCAGTAAGGGCACAGCATCTCCCCAGAACATGCAGATCGGAATCAGGCCATGATTTTTTATCTCTGTAAAATACTCCTTGTGTATGTCTTTCATGAATTTTCTGTAAATTTCGGGATTTGCCAGATCGGAGGAAATATAACTTTCAGAAATGATAAATGAATGAACGCCAGCTTTTGTATATGCTTTTGCCCATTCAAGCTGCTCTTTATAGCATCTTTCAAGAAAATATTTCATCTCTTTCGGATAATCGTAAAATGATATCAGCCCCTGTTCAAAGCCTAGATAACCTGTGGTAGGGTCAAAAATTTCACAAATGGCTGAAGGGATATGGACTGCTAAAAAAACATCCCTGCCGTATTTAGAAACAATCTGAGTAATATGATCTGTATATCCCATCTCTGTTATTTCCTGAGCACTCATGTGAATATATCTTTTTATGAAATCATCAATCTTTTTTATACTTGACAAGTCAACTTTTGGCTTACTGCATCTGGAACTGAGAAGATAATCTGGAAAATCTATTATTTCCTCATCTTCAGATGAATTTGAAGAAAAATATTTGTCTTCTTTTTTCAAACCTCTAAATTTGTCAGATATTTTTAAATAGCTTTTCCCGTTTTTATTTATAATTTCTGAATCTTTAAAATATTTTGGAGTTCCAATATGAAGATGAAACCAATCTGGTTTAAATTTTTCATAAAATTTTACATAAACTTCAGATAATTTTTCTCCTTCTTTCCAGGCATCTTTCTTATAATCAAGCCCAAGAGCTTCATATTTGTAAACACCCCACCAATGCAAGGCAACAGGTACTCTGGTTGTTTTTTGAAGATTTAGCGTATTTATCATTAAATCTTTTGAATTTTCCAAAATTTCCCCTTAAGAATAAGTTATTATCGGATTTAAAATTAATAATTTTATTAAATATCAAAACAAAAAATGATACCGAATGAAATTTAACTCCTATACAATTTATTAAACAGCTAATAGATGAAGTTACGTACTGACATGCTAAATATAATATATTTCTTCGGTTTTCTTCCTTTATTCCTTTAAAGAACCTGAAATAAGCCCCTGAACAAAATATTTCTGGCCGAACAGATACAGAACAACCATTGGTATTGTAATAACAAAAAGACCCATCATCGTTAAAGGGATATTAATGCTATATCTTGATTTAAACACAGTTATTCCTACCATTAAAGTTTTAAGCTCATCCTTTTGCAGAAATATAAGAGCAATCATAAGCTCATTCCAAACCCATAGCGAATTTACAACAATAAGAGTAATAATAGGAGGCATGGAAAGTGGCATAATGATGCTTGTTAAAGTTCTGAATGATGAACAACCATCAATATAAGAGCTATCCAGAATTGCTTGTGGAATTGACCTGAAAAAAGTTGTTAACAAATATATTGAAAAAGGAAGAGTCAGACCTGAATATAGTATGATAACACCTGGAATTGAATTGATTAATT
>JAMDDL010000022.1 GCA_023488645.1 Actinomycetota bacterium
TAAGAAATTGGTTGTTGATAATAAAAGAGCAGAAATAGTGCGGGATATTTATGATAGTTACATAGAAAATCATTCTATTACCGATAGTGTAAATAGAATATTGACTAACAATATTAAGGATAGCAAAGGCATTATTCTATCCAAAAATCGGATCTATTATATTTTAAGAAATCCTGTCTATACAGGAAAAGTCAGATATGGAGAGAAGCTTTTAAAAGGTTTTCACAAACCTATCATATCAGAAGAAGTATTTAAAATCGCGCAGAAAATTCATAGAAGTAGATTTGAGAAATTGCATTTGCATAATAAGAGACACTCTCTAGCTGGGTTAATAAAATGCAAGGAGTGCGGCTCTTTAATGACTCCAAGTCATACTAATAAGAAAAAAGATGGGAAGACTAAAAGATATTATTACTATAGATGCACCAGTACTTTAAAAAAAGACTGGAATAACTGCAACATAAGGCAGGTAAGTTCAAACAGGCTGGAGGATTACATATTTGATAATCTAAAGAGGATATCGAAAGATAAGCAATATATTGATAGTTTGGTATTCATGCTTAATTATGACTTGCCTGGCGACCGAATAAGATACGAACCATTGAAGAAGTTGCCAGATTCTTCAAACATTTCACCAGAAATTTTTATGCAAACCCTCCAGAATTTTACAGAAATTTTGCCAGAGAAAAAAGGAATTGAAAAAAGCCTCTGGGTAAAAAAGTTCATTAAAAGAGTCGACTATTCAAAAGAAGAAATCGCCCTTTTGCTTTATTATAAAGAGCTTGGAGACACTAATCATGAAATTTCTGCCATTTTCCAGGTGGAGGAAAATGCCGATAAAAATTCAGGAATTAATAACTTTAAAGAAGAAGTAGAAATGCTTGATTTTAGTTCGAAAAATGTCAAGTGGCTGGGGAGGGAGGATTCGAACCTCCGGATGACGGGACCAAAACCCGTTGCCTTTCCGCTTGGCGACTCCCCAATTTACTAACAAAGCTAATAAATTTTATATCAGTTTTTTTTAAAATTCAATTTATGTTTTTTTCAAAAAAAGATTTTTAATAATCTATAGTCTGAATTGTTGAATTTTAAGATTGTGCTTGATATATTGCAATATATTATTATATATTACAAATTGAAAAGATAAGACTACCAATCGAAAAGCTTTCAAGACGACTCTCTGGAGTCGTCTTTTTATTGTGCGCCCAGCATGGGCGCTTGCTAGTCAGTGAAAGTCTGATACGGGGGTTGATAGTGCCAACCGTTAGCCAAAGACAAGGGTGTCCACCGCGAGGTGGAATCTAAAGGAAGTCATAAGGCAAAGCTCTGGTCTGACGAACAGAAACTGCATATAAGGCATATGCCTGTTGGGTGAGTTTGCATTACAAAACAAAGCCCTAAACTATCCGAGGCAGGCTATGTAAATGCAGCAGATATATGGAGCGAAAGTAAGCGTTCTTACCTGGGGAGGTCTGGCAGATATTCTTGTTAAAGCAAGAAACCCATGCAGTGATGTAGGGGCTAAACTGCCAGAAGTCAGCAGAGGTCATAGTACCATGTAAACGGGAAGGACTGTAACAATAGGAGGTTTTCAAGAGTTTGAAGAACACGAAGAAATATGATAAAAGCAGACAACTCCAAAGTATTGGAGGCTACCTGTGCAAGGATAGAGTGGAACTTGAAAGTAGCACAGGAGCGCATAGTATTTCCTCCATGTGCGAAAACAATGAAAACAATGTCAGTGAGTATAGTCATAGACTGCTTGAGAAAATCATTGATAGGAAAAACCTAAATCTTGCATACAAGAGGGTCAAGGAAAATAAGGGAAGCCATGGAGTTGATGAAATGAGCGTAGATGAACTGCTACCATATCTAAAACAAAATGGAGCTCAAATTAGGCAGTCAATACTTGACGGGACATATCGTCCCAAGCCCGTCAGAAGAGTAGAGATACCAAAACCTGACGGGAAAGTAAGGCTACTTGGAATACCTACAGTGACCGATAGAGTGATACAGCAGGCAATAGCCCAAGTGCTTACCCCGATATTTGAGGAAAAGTTCTCAGATAGTAGTTACGGTTTTAGACCGGGCAGGAATGCCAAGCAGGCAATATCTAAAAGCAAGCAATATATCGAAGCAGGTTATACATGGACAGTAGATATAGACATTGCAAACTATTTCGACAGCGTAAACCATGACAAACTAATAAGGCTTATATCAGATACCATAAAAGATGGAAGGGCGGTATCTCTTATTAGAAAGTATCTTAACTCTGGAGTTATGACAGGCGGTGTAGTTATGGAAACTGAGCAAGGAACGCCACAAGGTGGCAACCTCTCACCCCTGCTTGCCAACATTATGCTAAATGAGCTTGACAGAGAACTTAAAAGACGGGGACTTAAATTCTGCCGCTATGCTGATGATATAAACATTTATGTCAGAAGCAGAAAGGCAGCAGGCAGGGTTATGGATAGCATTACAAAATTTATTGTGTTTATGTTAACCTAAAACTACTCCACTCTTTCAGTTGAAAATTCCCCCACTAGATAAATAATATCCTCTATGTAAGTGAGAATATAAATAAGATTACATAGAGGGAGACAGGAGGGATGATAAAG
>JAMDDL010000092.1 GCA_023488645.1 Actinomycetota bacterium
AGTAGCAGTTATGGTAACAGAGCTATTTACTGCTGCCGGGTTAGGGACAGCAACTGCATTAGAGGTCACAGGACACTGGATGTCTTTTATGCCCTCTGTAGTCTGATTGTATTCTGTTGTTTTATTTTCGTCTCCGTTAGTTTCATCCTGACTGGTTTCAGTTTCAACATTTTCATCAGGATTATCAGGCCCAACCAGGGTAAAAGATTTAGAAACCGATAACGATGGAATTGTAACAGTCAGAATAAATGTCTCTCCTGGATTCAGGTTAATCTGAGCAGCGTATGGTCCCCAGATTCCATTGCTGTCATCTCTGTTAAATTCTACAACTAAACCGGAACTAATCTTATCACCTTTTATGTTTACTCTGTAGCAAAATATATTTTGTTCCTTTACATAGACAGGACCATCAATTTCAAAATCCATATTATTTGATTTTATTTCAGAACTCTTATTTTCCTGCTGCTCCTGAACTTGTTTTTTCTGATATCTGATTTTTATATCTTTAATATCATTTAAAATTTGGTCTTCGGTTTTATTTCCAAAATAATTGTATTTTTTACTTTGTCTGTATTCATAATCTACTTCCGTTAATAAACTGTTTACCGTGTCTTTATTGTATATGGCAGAACCTACCACCTTGTTTGCTTCATATAATCTGTTGTTTAATAAATCAAAATGCAGCGGGCCCATATGAGATTCAGGGTAAACAGATAATTCAAAATTTTCAACTATTCTTTTTACTGGATAAAGTATTTCACCTGGAACACTGTTTTGTGAAGCAAACATGATCCCAACGAATGAAAAACTTATAATAACTATCACGACAGACAATAATATCGCAGGTTTAAGCTCGAAGTTTCTGCGAGGCTTACTTACAGAAATATTATATTTTTCTGAAGAATGCGCATAAATTTTATCAAGCGTATCTTCAAGAAAATTTTTGTCTAACTCAAAATTTGTTGCTTTTTTTAATTTTCCGTAGATTGCAAGGTATTCTTCAAGTATGTCTTTGTATTTCTTGAATTTATTAAGACAAAAATCAACATTATAACCCTTGCTTATTAAGATCATGCACTTGTTTAATATTTTTTCTATTTTTTTGTCTGATATCTTTTTTTCTTTATTCATCTTTAAGTTCACTTCTCAAAGTATTTATCGCCCTGAACAGTATTCCTCTTATTGAAGATTGCTTTTTCCCTAAAATATCTGATATGGTTTTGTAATCAAAATCTATTATAAATACTAATTCTATTATGTTTTTCTGCAGTAATGTAAGCTTGCCGATAGCTTCGATAAGCTTTTGATTTTCAAATCCCAGTTCTTTTTTTATAAATGCGCTGTGCTTTAAAATAACATCATCTTCTATGAAAACAGTATCTTCAGGATCATCCTCCCAATCAATTAATAAAACATTTTCCGAATCTTTTTTGCTTTTTCTAAAATAATCAATCAATTGATTATGAGCTGTTTTATAAATCCATGCTTTGAAGGATTGGCTGTTTAAATCTATTGTTTCCAAGTTGTTATATACCTTAAAAAACACCTCACTTGATAAATCCTCAGATATTTGTTTGTCCATTGTCTTATAAAAAAAATAATTATAGATTTTAGGCATAAAATAATAATAGATTTTTTCAAACCATATTTTATCCTTGCTTTTCTTATAATTTATAAGATATACGGTAATATCATCCATTAACTAAAACTATACCAGGCACTATGAATTGACTAGAATTTATTTCCTTTTAAACTATAACATAAGTTCGAAGCCCAATTATACGCTAATCTTTCTTAAAAACAATTTCAGCATTGGTATAGTTTTAACTTCAATAAGCAACAGTTTTATTTAATTCGACAATATCTTTATATAAATTTTTATCTACCTTATAAAACGAAAAATAACATGTATTTTGTTTAGTTCTTATAAAAATCTTTATAGAAAAAAAATTTTAAATAAAAATTATCTCACATAACAAATTCTTAAAATTTTTCGTTTTATATTATGTACAAACAATTCAATAAAAAGAAAAGTAAAAAGGGAGATGAAGATGAAAAGCAAAAGAATAAGATTTATGGCAATATTTTTAATGGCATTTTTTGTTGTAATGCTCATAGTGCCATCTGTAGTTTACGCTAGTCCCAGGATACATGAGCTTACATGCTAGCAGGTATGGATAAATGAAAAAAATGAGTTCCAGTTTTCATTTATGTATGCTTATGCAGATAATAATATAGTAAGGATTTATGACACTAGCAATAAAGAAGTATTTGCAATTGATATGCCATATGGTGACCCGCATTTTGTAGCAGCACTTCCTGATGGAATGTATATAGTAAAGACATTTACTGTTGGGAGAACCGATCCGATACAGACATTTACAATTGGTAAAGGCAATATTGCGCCGCTTGCAGCTGAACAAAAGGAAAAGGCAGCAGGTAAAAAATAATTTTATAATTTTATTTTAAAGTAAATTTTTTATAAAAATCGGGTAGGAGACTATTTATTATCGGGTTAGACTCCTACCCGATTTAGTAATTAATAAATATTATCGATAATTAACCACTCAATTAAATATTAAAAAATAATTTAATTAATTATGAATTATCTTATTAC
>JAMDDL010000044.1:0-1464 GCA_023488645.1 Actinomycetota bacterium
TTTATAACTCCGATATTACAGGTGGTTTCTTCATCAATTCTGCCTGATTTTATATTTGTTATTGCAAGAGCTGCTGATTTTATTGAATTTATTCCCTTTTCCGGAGAGCCGCCTGCATGTGAAGCTTTTCCTGTTATTTTAAAATTTATCCGGTTGTGAAATGGAGCCCTGTTTATTACCGTTCCGATATCTCCATCAGAATCAAATACAAATCCGTATTCTGCATCAATTAAATCCAGATTTATGTATTTTGATCCAAATAGTGAAAGTTCTTCTCCCACACTAAAAATGATATGTATTATTCCTGTGGCAATGTTGTTTTCTGTTATAAATTTAAATGCTTCAATTATTGCAGCAATTGCAGCCTTATCATCTGCTCCAAGAACAGCTTTTTTATTTTTATTAATTACTTTTCCATCTGTTATTTCAGGAAGCGTATTTCCCTCATATCTGACGGTATCAAGATGTGCGCTTAAAAATATTGGCAAATTATTTTTTACAATTTTGGGAATATATGTTGCAATAAGATTTCCTGTCTGCCCGCCAAAATTTTTGCCGCAGTCATCAATTGCAACTTTAAACCCAAGTTTTTCAAGTTCATTTTTTACATATAAGGAAAGTTTAAGTTCATCTTTTGATAAGCTTTTTATTTTTAAAATTGTAAAAAAATCTTTTAAAAACCTTTTTTTATTTACATTAAAATCATATTCCTTCATTAATGCCTTTCATTTTTTGCCCTTATTTTTATTTTTCTTAAAAATATTAAAAAAGTTATTCCAATGGATGTTAAGATAACTGAAATTATAATTGAAGAAAATACAAGTCTTTCAAAAAAATCATAAAAAAAATTTAATGGAAGCAGGGTTATTAAAGTGGAATCCTCAGGAAAAGCATAATTTCCCTGCGGGAAAAACAAAAGATGGAATTTTTCAAATGAAAAAGAAAAGTTCTGTCCCATAAAATAAATTATCAGTAAAAGAAATATCAGTATCAAGGATGGTGTAATCAATAAAACCGCAATATTTTTAAGAAAATTACTTTTGTTTTTATCAATCTGGATAATTATAAATATAAGTGATAAACCGAGACAGATATAATATGTTAAAAAAATCCTGTTAAATAAAACACGTACATCTTCAAGATGTCTTATTTCATCAGTTGTAAAATAGGGAAGATTATTTTTTAAAATGAACGGTACAAATTGTGTTTTATGCTTAAAATATTCAAAGATATTTTCTGTTAATCTTATCGCATCCTGTTTGTCAACAGTGTCAAATACTGCGTTCTTTTCATAAAGGTTTAAATAAAAATTTAAATTAAAAACATAAAACCTAAACGGAGAAAAAACCATTACTATTATAAGAGTAATTGTGCCAAGTATGACTGCAAGTTTTTTTACAGTATTTCTCATTTATATTTATTTGAAGTAAATTGCAATTCAGACACTGGACTTCAGACTTTAGA
>JAMDDL010000044.1:1915-14018 GCA_023488645.1 Actinomycetota bacterium
CACATATTTATTATTTAGTTCATATCTATGCCTGTGTCTTTCATATATAAAGTTTTGCCTATATGCTTCAAAAGCTTTTGTATTTTCTTTTAACTGACACGAATATCTTCCAAGTCTCATTGTTCCACCCATATCGCCGGTTATTTTTTGTTCCGGCATAAGATCTATTACAGGATTTTTTGTTTTGGGATTAAATTCTGAACTGTTTGCATCAGTTAATCCGATAATATTTCTTGAAAATTCAACTACTGCACACTGCATGCCAAGACAGATTCCCAGAAACGGAATTTTATTTTCCCTTGCATATCTTATGGCATTTACCTTTCCGTTTATGCCCCTGATCCCGAATCCACCAGGTACAAGTATTCCGTGAACATCACTGAACAACTCATTTCCATTGAAACTGTCATCCAGATTTTCTGAATTAATCCATTTGATCTCAACATTTGTGTTATGAAAATAACCTCCATGATTTAATGATTCAACAATACTTATATAAGCATCTTTTAAGTTTGTATACTTTCCGACAATTCCAATAACAACACTGCCTTTTAAGTTATGCAGTGTTTCTACTATTTTTTCCCATGAACTTAAATCAGCTTCTTTGCATTTCAAATCAAGCATTGATATTACGATTTCATCAAGTCCTTCTGCCTTTAAATTTAAGGGAACTTCATATAAATGTTTTGCATCAACTGCACTTATTATTGCATTTTTTTCTATATCACAAAATAAGCTTATTTTGCATTTAATGCTGTCATTTATTGCAACTTCGCTTCTGCAGATTATAATATCAGGCTGTATTCCGATACTTCTTAATTCCTTTACGCTGTGCTGGGTAGGCTTTGTTTTTAATTCATCGCTTGTTTTAAGATAAGGAACATAGGTTACATGAATATATAATACATTTTCCTTGCCCACATCTTTTTTAAACTGTCTTATTGCTTCAAGAAATGGAAGACTTTCAATATCTCCAACTGTTCCTCCGATTTCGGTAATTACGATATCTGATTTTTGGGTAGTCAGGGTCTTTTTTATGCTGTTTTTTATTTCATCTGTAACATGGGGTATTACCTGAACCGTATTTCCAAGATAATCTCCGCGGCGTTCATTATCTATTACTGTCTTATATATTTTACCCGAAGTAAAATTATTGTATTTTGAAAGATTCTCATCAATAAATCTTTCATAATGTCCTAAATCAAGGTCAGTTTCACCGCCGTCATCTGTTACAAAAACTTCTCCATGCTGAAAAGGGTTCATGGTTCCGGGGTCTATATTTATATAAGGATCAAACTTTTGAATTGTTACACTTAATCCGCGTGATTTAAGCAGCCTTCCAAGGGATGCTGCACTGATACCTTTACCAAGCGATGATAAGACACCTCCCGTTACAAATATAAACTTCGTATCCAAATTTCAGTCAGCCTCCTTTATTTTTTCTCTGATTTGACAGCTTTGATTAATGAGCTCTTCAGCATGCAGAATGGAAATATCGCTTTTCCCGCGGCCGCCAAGCATCCTTGATATTTCCTTTATTTTGTCCTGTTTATCCAGAATATTTATATTAATCTTTGTTTTGTTTTTCTCAACATATTTTTCAATAAGTAAATGATTATCCGCAAAACATGCTATTTGTGCAAGATGTGTTATGCAGATTACCTGTTTTTTTGATGAAATCTTGTAAAGCTTTTCACCAATAACTGCAGCAGTTTCTCCTCCTATACCTGAATCAATTTCATCAAAGACCATGGTATCTATATTATCAGCTTTTCCTATTATGCTTTTTAAAGCAAGCATTATTCTTGATATTTCTCCACCGGAAACAACCTTATTTAAACTTTTTAAACTTTCACCCGTATTAAGAGAAATTAAAAACTCCAGATCATCTATTCCGTTTCTGGTAAATTTTATTTTTTTATTGTTCATAAAATAGTCTTCTCCGGCAATATATTCCTCAGCAACTTTAAATTGTACGGATTTAAAATTTAAATCATGCAGTTCCTTTTTTATTGCTGATTCGAAATTTTTAATTATTTCCTTCCTGTATGCAGACAATTCAAGCGCCTTTTCAAGAACTTCCCTTTTACTTATTTCAAAATTTTTTAATTTTAAATCTATCGTGTCATCAATTTCTTCAAAACTTATTATTTCTTCCTTTAATCTATCTGAATAATCAATCAGATCAGTTATTTGCATGTTATATTTTTTTTTGACTTCATTAATTGCAAATATTCTTTCCTGGACAGCTTCAAGTTTTTGAGGGCTGAACTCGAAGTCAACAATATAATTATTTAAATAATGGTTTAATTCACTGAGAACATTTGAAAACCCTGAAAGATCCTCAATGAATTTATTAAGATTTCTGTCAATTTTAGAAAGTTCACTTAAATTTTTTAAAAGTAAAATACAATTATCAGTTAAAGAAACCGGCTGATTTTCATCGCCATTTATCAGCCTTAAGGCTTCTGCTGAATATTGAAATATTTTCTCCGAATTTTTTAATATATTTTTTTCATTTTCAAGAACCTCATCTTCATTTTCCTTTAAATTCAGATCACTTATTTCTTTTAATCTGAACTTCAAATCCTCAAGTTTTTCCTTCTTTTTTAACTGAAGCTGTTTGAGTTCATCTATTTCCTTTTTTTCTTCAATATAATTTTCAAGTTCTATATTGTAGTCATTCTTAAGTTCCGCCAGCTTTAAATGTCCGAGCTTGTCTATTATGCTGATATGCGTTTTTTGATCAAGAAGATATTGATGATCATGCTGTCCATGAATATCAATAAAAAATTTACCCAGGATTTTTAAATTATTTACCTGGGTAAAAATACCGTTTATAAATGCCCTGTTGCGTCCGCTCCTGTTTAACTCGCGCGAGATTGCAATATCATCAGGCTCCTGCCCGGCATCAATAAATCCTTCTTTTACAAGAAACTGTTTTACTTCATTATTTTTGGTAAAATTAAAGAAACCCTGCACAAGCAAACTTTCCTCATTATCCCTTATAAGATCGGAATCAGCTCTTTCTCCAATAAGCAGATTTATTGCTTCAATGATTAATGTCTTGCCTGCTCCCGTTTCTCCTGTAAGGATATTAAGTCCGTTGCTGAACTTAATTTTAACATCATCTATTATTGCAAAATTTTTTACCTGAAGTTCTTTTAACATATTGAAACTTTAAGATGAAATGATACTTATCAATCCTTATTATAAATCTCTGCCTATAAGTTTTTCCTTAAATATTTTAAAAAATATATTTTTATTAAAGGTAATTAAATTTAAATTGTATTGTGATTTTCCAACTTTAAAAATATCTCCATTTAAAACATTAAAATCACTTTTTTTGCCGTCAATATTTAAATTTACCTGTGTTTCTGCTGAATTTATCTGTATTTCGATCTGATTATAAGGACTTAAAACAAGACTTCTGCTGAATAATGTATGAGCGCATATGGGAGTAATGACAATTGATTCATTTTTTGGCTCAACTACGGGACCTCCCGCTGATAATGAATATGCTGTTGAACCTGTAGGAGTTGAAATAATTATTCCATCAGCTCCATAGCTTAAAAGCGGAACTCCATTAATAATTATCTTTATGTCAATTATTTTTTCAAGCAGTGATTTTGTTATTACAAAATCATTTAATGCAGTATAAGGACAGTTCTGTTTATCAGCCGGTTTTTTATCCCGAAACAGCATTCCTGAAATAAGCATTCTTTTTTCAATTTCAAAATTATTATTTATTATCTTATCAAGAGAATCATACATATCGACAATATTAATTTCCGCCAGAAATCCAAGATTTCCAACATTTACCCCCATAATAGGGATACCGTTTTTATATGTATGCCTTGCAGCTCTCAGGAATGTACCGTCCCCTCCAACAGATATCAAAGCTTCAATACCTGATCTGAATTCTTCAATATTTACCATTGGTAAATTATGTTTTTTGGGAAGCTCATCATTTTCAAGTAAAAGTACTTTGACATTCTTTGAAGCAAGATAATCAAATATATCTTTTGCAATATCGATTGCTCTTATATTTTCATTGTTTGATATTAATCCAATTGATTTCATTATTTCTGACAAAATTTAAATTTTATTTACAGAAAAAAATTCATGAGACTTCAAGACAGTATCTTTAATCATTTTATCATAATTAATGTCTTTTTTTTCCTTAAATTCCTCATTTATTTTATTTAAAAAAATCCAGTATTCAATATTTCCCTTTGCTCCTTTTATTTTTGAAAAACTAATTCCTTTTATTTCTATAAAATTATTTTCAAGAAAAAAATTTACAGTATCCTTAATTGCCTTTATATGAAGCTCTTTACTTCTTATAATTCCCTTGTTTTCAATTAATTCTTTTTCAAGTTCAAATTGAGGTTTTATAAGTAAAAGAATTTGAGCATCAGGACTTGTTAACTCAAAAATTTTTTTAAATATTCTTTTTATTGAAATAAATGACAGATCTGCTGCTGCAAAATCCGGAACAAACGGCAGATTTTTCAGCTCAAGATTTTTTATATTTGTACGTTCCAGCAGAAATACTTTTTCATTGTTTCTTAACTGCCATGCAAACTGACCATAACCTACATCAACCGCTATTACCCTGCTTGCTTCATTTTTTATCAGATAATCAGTAAAACCTCCGGTTGACGCTCCAAAATCAATTGCCAGTTTACCTGAAAGATTAATTTTAAAATCTTTGACTGCTTCAGCCAGTTTTAAAGCACCACGTGAAACATAAGGAATTTCTTTTTTTATTTCTATTATGGAATCAGTTTTAACAAGTATTCCTGGCTTGTTAATTAAAATTCCATTTGCACTTACTCTTCCTGATAAAATGTATGCGATTGCCATTTTTTCAGAAGATATAATTTTTTTACTCAGTAGCAAATTCAGAATACTCTTTTTATTTTTATATTTTTTTTCAAACAAAGCATTTTTTATAAAATTATTTTTCCGAATGTGAAGTTTTATTTAAATTTGTTAATATTTTTCTAAGTATCCCAGTAACATTTTATAAAATTATTTTTCCGAATGTGAAGTTTTATTTAAATTTGTTAATATTTTCCCAAGTATCCCATTAACAAACTTTGGTGTTTCATCCTTCTGGCCAAGAATTTTTGAAATTTCTATGGCTTCATCAACTGAAACCTTAAGCGGTATATCATCTTCATACATCATTTCATAAATAGCCATTCTTAAAATATTGCGGTCAATTATGGAAATTCTGTCCAGCGTCCAGTTTTCAACAACATTTCTTATCTGATTATCAATTTCATTTTTATTTTTCTCAACTCCCATAACAAGTTTGATTGTAAAATCATCTATATGCTTGTGAAAATCCATTTCCGAACTAATGATTTTTGCAGCATCCTTTTTAAGCAGGTCACACTGATAAAGCAGTATGACTGCTTTTATTCTTGATCTTCTTCTGGTAGTCTTTATCATTTTTATTTCCTGAATTTTTAAAAGAACTTAAAACAATTTAAATGTTTTAAACACGGGTTATATATTCCCCGGTTCTTGTATCAACTCTGATAAGGTCGCCTTTTTCTATAAATAAGGGAACCTGAACTTTTGCTCCGGTTTCAATTTCCGCAGGTTTAAATGAGCTGCTTACAGTGTCACCCTTTATTCCGGGTTCCGTATCAGTAATTTTTACTTCAACAAAAGTTGGAAGCTGTATCGAAATTGCTTTTCCCTTATAAAATACCATTGATACTTCCATATTTTCGAGAAGAAAGTACTTCCTGTCGCCAATCTGATTTTCATCAAGAGACATCTGTTCATAACTGGTATTATCCATAAAATTATAATGTCCATCCTTATAAAGATACTGCATTTTTTTTGTTTCAAGGATTGCCTGATTAAGTTTTTCACCTGCTCTGAAAGTTTTTTCAAAAATTGCTCCCGTCAAAAGGTTTTTCAGCTTTGTTCTTACAAAAGCCCCACCCTTACCGGGTTTGACATGCTGAAAATAAATCACTTCAAGCAAATCACCGTCATATTCAATTGCCATTCCATTTTTTAAATCATTACTGCTGATCATGTATTTCCTTTCAAAAATTCTAGTTTAAACAACTAATAGTTCATATACCCCCGGTATATACAAATAGCATAATATTAACTATAAAAAAAGAGGCAATGTAAAAATAAATATTAACATATTATGTTAGCATTTCCTTTTTCGTGATTGCAAACAAATTATTAAATCAGGCTGAATGTTTTGAAAACACGCAAGCTTTGCCCCAGCGAGGCAAAGTTTGCTCGGTTTCAGGCTTCGCTCTCCTCTTTAGAGAGGAACCTTGCCCGCTCAGCCTTCAAACGGTTTTCTCAAACATCCAGCCTGATTCTTGCCGTCTTACTTTTATCCCTGTCACCAAATTGAAAATGCTTCTTCTATATATTATTTAATTAACATATATTTATGATTTCTCTTGACGAAGAATATAAATTTTCACATTTATTTTTTCGAACTATTACCATGTCTTCGATTCTAATCCCTCCAAGACCTTCAATATATATTCCGGGCTCTATTGTTAATATCATTCCTTCTTTTAAAATTTCTTCATTTTTTGAGTTAATAAACGGCTGTTCATGAACCTCTATGCCAACTCCATGTCCCAATGAATGTCCGAAATTCTTACCAAACCCTTTTTGTGAAATTAAATGTCTGGCAATTCTGTCAAGTTCACATGCTCTTATGCCTTCTCTGCAAAAATCCACTGCAGTATGCTGTGCTTCTTTTACAATTTCATAAATTTCTTTTAATTTATTATTTATGTTATTGCCAATAAATATGGTCCTTGTCATGTCGGAACAGTAGTTCTTAAATAAAACACCATAATCCATCAACAGCAAACCATCATTTATTTTAATATTTTGTGAAGAATAATGAGGTTTTGAAGCACCGGCATTATTGGCAAAAATAAAATCAAATGATCTCCTGTCTCCCCCATTGCTTATTAAAAATTTTTCCATTTCTATTGCAAGAATGGATTCGGAAAATTTCAATAATTCCCTGTATTTAAAACTGCAGATAAAATCAAAAGATTTATCAGTAAGACTGCATGCCTTTTTTATGAGTTTCTGTTCCAAATCATCTTTAATCACCCTGAATTTTGTTACCGGATTATCAATACTTTTGGATTTAATTCCTGATTTGCGCAGATCATTTTCCATTTTTAAATACTGGCAATGCGAGATAAAATCAGATTGTATCAGTACATCTGTGATTTTGTTTTCCAGCAATACATCTGCAATTAACTTATTTTTATCATCATTATAAAGGATTGTCTCTATATTTAAATCCCTAGTACTATTTTTTGCTTCCTCAAAATAAATAAAATTCACAAATAAAAAATTTCCATTTTCCGTAATTAAAAAAACACTGTTTGAATTCCTGCCATAAAAACCTGTAAGGTAAAATATATCTTCTTCCTTAAAAATTAAAATATCTGATATGTTTTCATATATTTTAATTTCTTTTTTTAAAGCTTCAATCCTTTTGCTGCAGACTGTATTCTCATTAATCATTAACGATATTTATATTTAAAAAATTAATAAAATAAAAGCTCATAAAATCATAATTAAAAAAACATGATACATTATAGCAGATAAAAAATTAAGAGTTTTAATCATCTGATGATTGTGAAGTAAAACGCAGTGCAAGCAGATAACCTTCAAGACCGAAACCGCTGATTACCCCCTTTACAGCAGGCGATATAACAGATAATTTCCTCCAGTTTTCTCTTGCGTGGATATTTGAGATATGCACTTCAATAGTGGGAATTTTACAGGCAAGCAAAGCATCATGAATTGCGTAACTGTAATGAGTTAATGCGCCAGGATTTATTATAATAAAATCTTTAATACCAATACATTCATGAATTTTGTCAATAATATTTCCTTCATGATTTGACTGAAAATATTCCAGACTTAAATTTTGCTTGTCAGCAAAAGCTAAAAGATGTTCATTATAAAAACTGTCAAAATCCTTTTCACCATAAATTTTTTCCTGTCTTTTTCCTGTTAAATTTAAGTTAGGGCCATTTATTATTATTATTTTTTTTGCCATAATGTCTTCCTCTTAAATGCTGCTTTAAAGTTTATGTTTTAAGTTAACATATTATTTATGATACTGTTTTTTACAATATTTTCATTTAAATTATTATAAATTACAGGTTTATTTAACCCTTTAAGCAAAATAAATCTATTTTTGCTGGAAGTAAATTTTTTGTCATACTTTAAACTTTTCATTATCTTTTTGATACTTATTTTAGAAATAAATTTCGGAAGCTTTAAAATATCATATAAAGCCAGAATATCTTTTTTAAAATCTCTTTTTAAATAACCAAGATTTTCAGACATATCCAGCGCACAAAGTATACCCAGCGATACTGCTTGTCCATGATTTATGTTATCAAATCCGATGGTTTTTTCCAGTGCATGCCCGATTGTGTGGCCAAAATTTAAAAACTGTCTTTCATTTAAATCAAATTCATCTTTTTCAACAATTTCTGCTTTTATTTTTATGCATTTATAAATAATATTTTCAAAATCTGCATTTTCAATGATTTTAAACAATCTGTTTTCATCATTTTTATAATTGCCTGATATATTTAATATGTCATCAATAATCTGATAATCAAATACAAGGCCGTATTTAATTATTTCACCGAACCCGTTTATTATCTCATTTTCATCAAGAGTTTTTAAAAGTTCAGGGTCTGTTACTATAAGATGCGGTTGATAAAAACAGCCTATGATATTTTTGGTATTTTTAAAATTAATGCCGGTTTTGCCTCCTATACTGCTGTCAACCTGTGCAATTATTGTAGTAGGATACTGAATTAGCTTTATTCCGCGATTAAAAGTAGCTGCTGCAAAACCTGCAATGTCTCCTGTGACACCGCCGCCAAAGGATAAAATAACATCGTTTCTATGAATATTCATTTTCAGAAGCTGCTGGTAAATATATTTCAAAGTATCAATATTTTTATACTTTTCCCCGTCATTTATTATAATTGTATTTAATTTAAAGCTTGTGCAAAGTATTTTATTTATTCTTTCACCATAAATTCCGTATAACTTATCATTTAAAATAACAATTAAATTATTAAAATTGCTGAAATTTTCCTTAATATGATAAATAATGCCGCCGGTTATATTATTTTCAATTAAAACTTTATATTTTCTGTTTAATGTTTTTATTTCTACTGATTTCATATTTCTTAATTTCTGATTTTTTAAGTTTTGTGAAACTATAAAACAGGAGAAGCTTATATATTAATGCATTTTTAAATAATCTATAATATCCTGCGCTATAAGATCAGGAGATTTCCTGTTAATATCAATTTCAAGATCGCAATTATTTTTATAAATATCTTTTCGCACATTCATCATTTGTGCAATTTTCTGTTTTAAATCAGCTTCCTTTAAAAGAAGAGGTCTGTCTTTTACATCTTTTAATCTTTCATAAGCTTCCGGTTCTGACATGTGCAGATAAACAACAAAACTGTTTTCCCTTATTATTTCTATGTTTTCCGCAGTGCAAAAAACTCCGCCGCCGCATGCAAAAACACAGTTTTTATTATTATAAATTTTCTTTATAACCTTGCTTTCAATTTCTCTGAAGAAATTTTCCCCGTGTTGTTTAAAGATTTCACTTATGGTAGTGCCCTGAATATATTCAATAAGTTTATCAGTATCAAGAAATAAAAAATTTAATTTATCTGCAAGCATTTTACCTATTGTACTTTTACCGCTTCCCATAAATCCAATCAGGGACAAATTTTGTATAAACATTATTTTTTACAACTTTCTGAAAATATTTTTTATATGTCAGCATATCCCTTTTCGTGATAGAAACAAAAGTAAGACTGAAAAGATCGACGGTTGGGTATTGAGAAAACCTTATGAAGGCTGAGCGGGCATGGTTCCTCTCTCTTTAGAGAGGAGAGCGAAGCCTGAAATCAGAGCAAGCTTTGACTCGCAGGGGCAAAGCTTGCGTGTTTTCAAAATACCCAGCCATCGATCCAATAATTTATTTTCTATCAAAAAATTGGAAATGCTTCCTTAAATATTAAATATTTTCCTAAATATTTCTTAAATAATTAATATAATTCTTGTAGTTTTCAAACATTTCTGTTACATTATCTCTTCCAAATTTTTCCTGAAATGCATCCGCTAAAACAAGGGAAATCATTGATTCTCCGATAACTGAAGCAGCAGGAACAGCACACACATCAGATCTTTCCTTTAAACTGATTTGCTCATTTTTGGTCTTTAAATTTATTGTTCTTAAACCCTGTGAAGTTGTAGGTATTGGTTTCATATAAGCAGAAACTACAAGATCTTCTCCATTTGTGATGCCTCCTTCAATTCCTCCTGCATTATTTGTTTTTCTGTAAAAACCCTGCCTGTCATCGTAAAATATTTCATCATGAAAACCAAGACCTGTTGAACTTGCTGAAGAAACCCCGCTGCCGATCTCAACAGCTTTTATTGCAGGGATACTCATGACAGCATGTGCAATTTTAGCATCAATTCTTCTGTCCCACTGGCAGTATGAACCAAGACCTGCAGGAAGTCCTTTTACAAATACTGTAAATTTACCGCCTAAAGTATCTCCATTTCTTGCTGCCGCATCTATTTCATTTTTCATTCTGATTGAAATTTTCTCATCCGGGCATCTCACATCAGATTTTTCAGCAAGTAAAAACAAATCTTTATTAAAATTCTTAATATTAATTTCAAATCTGCCAATCTTTTCAACAAAGCTGTATACAAAAACATTAAAAACTTCGAGTAAAATTTTAGCAAAACTCCCTGCAGCTACCCTTATGACAGTTTCACGGGCGCTGCTTCTTTCAATAACATTACGTATATCATCAAACCTGTACTTTACATATCCTGAAAAATCTGCATGACCCGGCCTTGGATTTAAAATTTTTTCAGAATTCTCAATGTCTTTAATATCTAAAGCTTCCGGTGACAACCTGTCTTTCCAGTTTTGCCAGTCCTTATTAAAAATTAAAAAAGATATTGGAGAGCCCAGTGTTATTCCGTTTCTTATGCCTGAAATTATTTCAAGTTTGTCATCTTCAATTTGCATTCTCATGCCGCGGCCATATCCTGACTGTCTTCTCTTTAATTCATTATTAATGAAATCAAAATCAATATTTGCTCCTGAAGGGAAGTCGTCAATAATGCCGCAAAGAGCTTTGCCATGTGATTCACCTGAACTTAAAAATCTCATACTTGCCTTTACCTGTTATTAAAGTTATTAAATAAATTTAAGATACCAGTTAATAATTTTATCACCAAAAAATAAAGCAACAATACATCCAAAGGAAATAAAAGGACCAAAAGGTATGGTTTGCTTTAACTTTTTCTTTTTTATCAGCAGCATAATTAATCCATATATCGAACCTGCCAGAAATCCTATAAAAAGTCCCGGAATAATTTTTTCAACTAAAAATGAACCTGCCATCAAACCAAGTTTAACATCACCCATACCCATTCCTGCAGGATATATCAGGTTTATTAAAAACATGAATATAAATGCCCCAGATGCAAATGAAAGTATTATCCACCATCTCTGCGGCATCATTAAAATATTTATAAGCAGTCCTGCCGCAGTAAGAGGAATAACAACAGCATTTGGAATTAATTCATATTTAATATCAATAAATGATACTGCTATCAAACCTGAAATTAATAATAAAGACAGCAGTAAATTAAAGCTTAACCCGTAAAAATAAAAACTTATTACATAGAGCGCTGAAGTAAGAATTTCTGCAATCGGATAGAATGCTGAAATTCTGCGCCTGCAGTTACGGCATCTGCCCTTTAATATTATAAATGATATTACTGGAATATTATCAAAAAATCTGATTTTAGTATTACAGTCAGGACAAAATGAAAACGCTTTAATACTGATTTTTCCTGGAAGCCTGTAGATTAAAATACTTAAGAAACTTCCTACAGCCATGCCACAGACAGCAATAATAATATAATAAATTATTCTGCTCATTTCCTTCTTATGCTGATAATAATAAACTGCTTTTTAAATTAAAATATTATG
>JAMDDL010000041.1 GCA_023488645.1 Actinomycetota bacterium
TTACACTTTTATCTACATCTTTATTTTTCATGCCTTTAGCCCTAAGCGGGAAAGCAATATTTTCATAAATATTCATTCGGTAATAAAGTGCATAAGATTCAAAAGCTAAAGCAACATTTCTTTCGGCGGGTCCTAATTGGTTTACTACTTTACCATCAAACTGAATTTCGCCTTTACTTATCTCTTCCAATCCTGCAAGCATACGTAAAGTTGAGCTCTTACCCCCTCCTGAAGGACCAAGTATTGCAAGAAATTCCTTATCATTGCATGTAAAAGTTAAATCTTTGACACCAATAACATTGCCGTTATAAATTTTCCAAATATTTTTACAATCAATTCTGCTCATTTATACCTCACCTAAGATTTAGAAATTTCCATAGTGTTTTCATAAAAAAATATTTTTTCTGGTACAAAATCAAGCCATACTAAATCTGATATTCGTAATTTTTCGAGTTCACCATCTTCTTCAGTTCTAACTTGAAGTATAGTATTTTCCAGCTCAAAAGAAATAATAAAACTTTCTGCCTCATGTACAATTGCATATACAGGTAATTGAAAAGAATTTTCAGAAAGTTTATTCATTCCGATTTTTATATCCTCACATCTTATCCCTAATCTAACGTTAAGCTTATCATTTTTTAACTTTGCAACTTTTTCTGCTGCTTCTGTTAATTCTTTTTGAAGTGAAATTGTAAAATAACTACCAACTTTAAATAATGAATTATTAGCCTCTTTTACTATCTCTCCATCTATCATGTTCATCGGAGGTTCTCCAACTAATCTACCTGTAAAATCTGTTTTTGGTGTATAATATATGTTTTCAGGTGTATCAATTTGTTCAATAGCGCCTTTTCTCAATATCATTATTCTATCTGATAAAGCCAAAGCTTCTCTGTAGTCATGCGTAACATAGATTATGGTACTTTTGTAATTTACCGCAAATTCCCGTAATAAAGTTTGAGTTGAAAATTTTAATTTTGCATCAAGATGAGCAATTGGTTCATCTAATAAATAAACTTGCGGTCTTCTGACTAATGCTCTTGCTAATGAAACTCTTTGTTTTTGTCCTCCACTTAAAGCTTGTGGTCTTCTATCTAATAATTTTTCAATACCTAAAAAACTTGCAATTTCAACAACTCTTTTTCTTTCTTCTTCTTTGCTAAGATTTAATTTCCATTTTGGTGCTCTTAAGGGAAATGCAATATTTTCATATACAGAAAAATGGGAGTAAAGATTATAAGTCTCAAAAGCCATAGAAACATTTCTTTCATAAGGAGGCATATTATTCACAATAGCATTATTAAATAATATTTTGCCTGAAGTTATCGGCTCAATTCCTGCAATCATTTTTAGAATTGTAGTCTTTCCAGCACCAGTTGGACCCAATATTGAAAAAAACTCACCCTCTTTAACATCAAAACTTATATTGTTAATAGCTAATTTTCTACCATATAATTTAGTTACATTCACAAATCTTACTTCTACCATTTTTTATTCAGCCCCCTCATCATGATCTTCTACTGGTCGAGGACCAAACTTGAATGTTATAAAAGCAAGTATTGTTGCAATTATCGTGCCAATCCATGCTGGTAAATTAGGAAATAGCCCAATCCAAATATAAAATACACCAATCCAAACTATTATTGACCAAAACAACCAATTACCCATTGTCATTCTTGGTAACATAATATTAATTTCGCTCCTTTAAGATTTTAAAATAATAATTTTTTAAAAATAACCTGATTTTATATTTAAAAACTATAATAGTAATTTAACTAACCTTTTACAGCTCCAAAAGTTAAACCTCTAATAATATATCTTTGCATAAACCAGGCAGCTACCAGGGTAGGAAGTACTCCAATTGCAGCTCCTGCAGCCATAGGTCCATATTGTACTTCAATTGAACCCCAAAATGATGAAATCAGAACAGTTAACGGTCGTGCAACATTTCTTGTGAATAAAAAAGAAAACAAAAATTCATTCCAAGACCAAATTAAGCAAAAAACAGAGGTTGTTGCAATTCCTGGCAAAACCAAAGGAAGAACAATTCTCCTAAATATATTAAAACGCCCATAACCGTCTATTAATGCTGCTTGCTCAAGTTCAACAGGTACATCTTTAAAAAATCCATACATTAGAAAAGTTGCAAAAGAAACATTAAAATACATGAGTAAAAGGATAAGACCAATATGGGTATCTAACAAACCTAATTTTCTAAATAAAATAAAAAAAGGGAGAGCTGCCACAACACCTGGAAACATTCTAGTAGAAATAGTTGTAAAAAGTAAATGGCCACCACCAGTATTCCATCTGGCAAAACTATAAGCAGCAGGCAATGATATTATCATTACAAGTATTGTGCTTGATACACTAATAATAACAGTATTTAATAAATCTTTAAAAAATGGGAAATCTATAAATATTCGTTTAAAATTATCAAGCGTAGGAGTAAATATTATTTGTTTTATTAGTTGTCCAGTCATAATATCATTTGCTGATTTAAATGCAGTAAGATAAATCCATAATAAAGGTCCTAAAGCAATTACCAGAATAATAATAGTTATAACCCAAAAAAATATTCTTTGTATCGCAACACGTTTTTTCATTTTTAACCTTCCATTTCTTACTTAGATGAAGCTTCTAAAGCTTTAATAAGTTGTCTAAACATAACTGCACCAAGTATTATGGTTAAATATAAACACATAATTGCTAGTGTCGAACCATATCCAACATCAAAATATACAAATGAAGTTCTATAAACCATCCAATCAAGCAACTCTGTATTTGCAGCACCTCTAGTTGTTCCATACAATGGATCAAATAACCTAATTAACCACATAGTTCTTAAAAGAGTTATAATTACAATTAATGGACTAAGCATTGGAAGTGTTAATTTTCTAAAAGTAAACCAACCTGAAGCACCGTCAACTTTTGAAGCTTCAAAAACATCTCTAGGTAAACTTTTTAATCCCGCAAGTAATACAGAAGCAGAAAATGGAAACCATTGCCATATAGTTATTCCACAAATAGTAAATAAAGCAATTTTTTCATCCCACCATTTAACTCTCCCAATTCCTATTGCACTTAATACCTGGTTTATAAAACCAATATTATATTCAAGTAGAAAATTCCAAACTAATGATAAAATCAAAGGAGCTACTAACAAGGGCATTAAAACAACACCTCGAACAAAATTTTGTCCCTTAAAATCTCTATTCCATAACATTGCTATACCCATGCCAATCAATAATTCAGAAATAATACATATTACAGTAGCTTCAATAGTACGGCGAAAAGGTATCCAAAAAGATGAATCACGCATCATCGTTCTATAGTTTTTAAGACCAACAAATATAGTACCAGTTAATCCACCTTCTCGAAAAGAATTAATTATACAATAAATAAGAGGATAAAACATAAATATTAATAATACTAAAATTAACGGTATAAGAAGCACCCATTTAAAATACTTATCACTGGAAAGAGTTTCCCAAACCGAAGGTTTTCTTCCCAAATATGCATTTGCATTTATTTCAACAACATTATTTTTTGTATTCACCATATTGCACGCATTCTCCTTTTTATTTAAAGCCTCTTTTCTACCTGCAATCAATAAAAAAATATATTAATTAGATAAAAGAAAAAATACACAGATAGAAATACCCACTGTAAATAGCGGGTATTTCTATCTAAAACTAAGATTTATTCTTCTTTAATAGGTATCTTATCAAATTTGGAAGTTAACTCTACAGTTTGCTTGCATAGTTCATCAATACCAGCTTGAGCTGACATTTCATTATGAATAGGTTTTGCAAGTACATTCATCTGCATTTCGTAAACTTTTCCAGCAGCAGTAGAATTAAAATACCATGCATTTTTTATAAAATCTACATAACTCTGATCAGTCCAGTTTGAAAGTAAGTAGTCAACAAGAATCCCGTATGGATACATATTTTCTGCAGTTTTCCATTCTGGATTAGATAAAACATCCATTCTAGTGGTAAGTTGTCCTCCTTCTTTCATAACTGCTTCCTGGCATTCATAAGATGAAAGATATCTAACCAGCCAATATGCTGCTTCAGGATTTTTACTTGCTTTTGTTACCCCAAATGACCATGCACCAGTATATGGTTTATTACCAAGTGTAGGATATATACCTAATTTTGCATTAGGATCTTTTGGTGCAACTTTATCTTTTAAAATAGAAGCAGTCCAAGCAAAGCAATTAGAGAACATAGTATTTTGAATAATTGCACGGCCTTCACCTTGTTCAGTAACTACAAAATCAAAGTTAGCTGTTAAACAACCGGGAGAGGCAAATTTTGTAAGAGCAATATAATTTTCCATAGTTTTAACCATTGCATCTTTATAATCCTTAAGAATAGTATAATTAGTTACCTTTCCTGATGCATCTCTATTAACCTTTACATAATCATATCCCTGCCCCCATAAATAACAACTAAATTCATCATTATCCTGATAAGCTCCTGCTTGCATAGCTAATCCGTATAGATCCTGATCAAGTGTTTGACCTTTTAACTTATCACCCTTTTTCCTGGTGAAAAATTCACCCTGATCTCTTAACTGTTGAAAATTAGTAGCAGGTTTTAAATCATAACCATATTTTGCTTTGAAATTAGCTTGTTCAGTTGGATCATCAAATACATCCTGTCTTATGAACATACCCATATGGTAAGTATAAAATGGGAGTACCATTTGCTTACCATTTGCCTGGCCACAAGCTAGAATAACTGGAGAATGATTTTTAACATCAGCATTAAATGCATCAACAGAATCATATTTTGCCGCTAATTCTCTTAAATCATATAAATATTGAGACCATTCATTGGTCCATGATGTTTCAACATACGCTAAGTCATATACCCCAGTTCCAGCCACTAACTCAACGTTTTCCTTTGAGTAAACAACAGGTGAGGCAACTCTTTCTACATTAACTTTAACTCCAGTCTTATCAGTAAATTTTTGAATATAAGGCACTATTTTGTCAAATACTGCACCAGTTTCAACTATTAAATTTAGTGCAGATTTATTTTTAATTTCAGGTATATTATCAAGACTAAAAGGTTTTGCCTCTTTTGCTGCTGCTGTAGTTGTAGCTGCTGCTGTGGTTTCTGTTGCTGCTGCTGTAGTTGTAGCTGCTGCTGTGGTTTCTGCTGCTGCTGCAGTAGTAGTAGCTGCCCCTGCTTTACAACCAACAAAAGATATGCTTAGAGCTAAACTAATAACTGCAAGTATTACTAAAAACTTTTTCACAAAATCCCCCTTTCATTAATAAAAAATTAATAAATTTACTTGAAAGCTTTTTTTACTTTCTGTAGTAACAGGGAAAAAATTATTTTTTATTATTTTGCACTATCACCTCCCTTTATAATAATAATTTCCTTTATTATCATCACTCCTTCCATTGAAACAAAAAATTAAAAAAAATTTTAACTTCTTTAAATATTTTTTATTTTTAAATTCATATTTAAAATAATTCTTAAATTTAATTTCAATAAAATTTATTTATATATTTCTTAAAAAAATAAATAGCTTATTTACGCTAATAATGTGATTGTATCTATTGAATATAATAAAGACAAAAAATAAATTCTGTTTGAAAGTTGAATTCATTTTTTTTTAAAATTAATAATTTTTAAAATTAATAATTAAAAAAACCTATAAAGCTTTTAAAATTAAAATAAAAATTGTATATTATATACAAAATCTTAAAATAATTAAAAATTATTGTCAAGTAGTTTTAAAAAAATAAATTTTATAAGCAAAATTAAAAAGTCTTGGGATTTTTTATTATTGTAAAAAAATAAATTTCATTATTTTACTAATTTAAAATAGACTCTATAATAAATAAAATAAACAATAATTAAGAGTAGATAAATTTTTAAAAAACCTATGGATCTTAAATATAGACATAAAAACCTAAGTGATTATGCATATAAAAAAATAAAAACACTTATATTAAATGATATTTTAAAAAATGGTGAAAAAATCGTTCAAGAAAAAATGGCAAAAAAACTTGGAATCAGTAAAATACCAATTATACAAGCACTTACGATATTACAAAATGAGAGACTTATTGAATACTATCCAAGAAGAGGGTTTTTCGTAAGAGAATTAACTTATAAGGAATTTATAGAAATACTTGATATTAGAAGAATATTGGAAAGCCTTGCAATAAAAAAAATTATCGAAAATTTGAACGAACAAATAAAATCTAAATTATTAGAATTCTTAGATGGATTTGAACTTTATAATAAAACAAAAAAATACAAAAAATATTATGACTTAGATAAAAAGTTTCATTATTATTTAATTGAAGCTTCTAATAATTCTTATTTAATTAACATAAATGATACATTCAATATTTTGTTACTTTGTTATACCAAAGGATTTAAAACTGATATTAATATTAGTATAGAACATCATAGAAAAATAATAGATGCTATCCTAAATAAAGAAACAGAAAAAGCAATAAATTTAATTAAGGAACATACTGAACATAAAAAGGAGTCACATTTAATTGAAGCAAATAAAACTAATTCAAGATAAACAAAGTAATCAAGCTTATCAAAAAATTAAATTATTAATATTAGAGAATAAGCTAAAACCTGGCGAAAAGATTATACAATATAAATTAGCGCAAACACTCAATATTAGTTTAACCCCAATTATACAAGCTCTTTCAATTCTTCAAAATGAAAAATTAATTGATTATTTACCTAGAAAGGGTTTTTTTGTTAGAAAAATATCAGATAAGGAATTTTATGATCTTCTTGAAATTAGGAGTTTTTTAGAATCTCTTGCTATTGAAAAAATTTCTGAAAATATAAATGACTCTATTAGAAACCAATTATTAAAATTTAAAAAAAAATTTATTTTATTATTTGAAAAAAATAAATTAGATAAGTATTTCGAGTTAGATAAAAAGTTTCATTACTATTTAATTGAAGCTTCTAATAATTCTTATTTAATTAATATAAATAATACATTTAATATCCTATTACTTTGTTATACTATGGGGCTTATAAATAAAATTAATATAAGTATAGAACATCATAAAAACATAATAGATGCTATCTTAAATAACGAAAAAGATAGAGCTATTTCTTTAATAATAGAACATCTTAATGTTGAGCATCTTAATAGTGCTAAATAATATATATTATGGAAAACATTAAAATTGCTTTTATATTTTGGAAATCTTATCAAATAGTCCCTTAAGGTTAGGATACATTTCTTTATATATTTCATAAAGTTCTTCGTAAATTTCCTTATTTTTTAAATCTGGTTCAGTTTCAGCCTCAATTTTTAAAACTTGTGTTGCCTCTTCTAAGTTATTCCATATTTTGCAGCCAACTCCGGCTACTAAAGCAGCCCCATAAGCACCACCTTCTTTACTACCACTTACTGTTTTTACTGGTAACTGAAAAATATCAGCATGAATTTGCCTCCATAATTTACTAACAGAACCACCCCCTGATACTCTAATTTCCTTAACTGCCAAACTTTTATCCATATCTATAATTAACTCATATACCTGACGAAAACTATATATAACACCTTCCATTACCGCTCTCGCAATATCAGAAAATGTATGTCGTAAAGTAAGACCAAAAAATACACCCTTTGCATTAGGATCAGGATATGGACATCTTTCTCCTATAAGATAGGGTAAAAAAATTAAATTCTTACTTCCTGCTTGGGATTCTGCTTTAACTTTTTCATCTAAAAGTTTATATACATCAATTCCATTAATTAGTGCTTGCTCAATTTCATATTTACTTAATGTATTTTTGAACCATTGGAAAGAGCCACCAGCTGAAAGAGTTACCCCCATAATATGCCACTTATTTGGAGCATTATTGCAAAAAATCTGTAATTTCCCCGTAGAATTAAATTTAAAATTATTAAGCCCCATTGCGATAATTCCTGCGGTTCCTATTGTGGTACCTAAAATTCCTTCTTTAATCAACCCTGTTCCAGTTGTTTGGATAACTGAATCTCCTCCACCACCAGTAACTGGAAGATTTTTAGGCAAACCCGTATAAAAAGAAACATCATCTGATAAATGGCCCGTTATTTCAGGAGATTCATAACACTTAGGTAAAAGCTCTTTAGAAATATCCAAAATTTTTAACAATTCTTCATTCCATTTTCTGTTTTTTACATCGAATAATCCGGTGCCAGATGCATCTGAAACTTCAGTTGCAATTTCTCCCGTTAATTTATATCTAATATAATCCTTTGGATTTAAAAAAATTTTCACCCTCTGATAATTTTCTGGTTCTTCTTCTTTAAGCCATAGTATTTTCCCCCCAGTATAACCTGGTAGCATCCCATTATTAGTATATCTCAATAATTTATCTTGACCACCAACAGCATTTATAATTTCCTGACATTGTTTATATGTTCTTTGATCATTCCATAAAATTGCAGGTCTAATTATATTAAAATTATTATCTAAAGCAACTAGACCATGCATCTGGCCGGAAAGACCAATACCTTTAATTGAAATTGGATCAATCAAAGCCTTTTTAACCACTTGCTTTACAGTCTTTAAAATTGCTATCCACCAATCATCGGGATTTTGCTCTGCCCACCCTGGATTTGGAGTATATAATTTATATTCTTCTAATGCTGAAGCTATAACTTCTCCCATATTATCAACAATAATTGATTTACAACCCGAAGTACCAATATCAATCCCAATAACATATTCATTTTTCATATATTTACTCCTTTAGAAATAGTAATCTTTGGTCATAAATAACGAACTCTAACATGTTTTATTAAAAGATATTCATAAAGACCTTCAGGCCCATGTTCATGACCAAAACCACTATCTTTCCATCCTCCATAAGGTGCATTAATAACACCTGCATCCACATTGTTTATTGCAACATTTCCAGCCTGAATTTTTTTAGACAAATAATTTGCTAAACTCAAATTTTCAGTAAAAATTATAGCTGCTAACCCATAAACAGTATCATTTGCAAGTTTAATTGCTTCTTCTATTGTCTTAAAAGGCATTACCCCAACAACTGGTCCAAAAGTTTCCTCCTGCATAACTAACATATTATGATTAACATCTCTAAGTATGGTTGGCTCAAAAAAATAACCTTCATTATATTTTTCACCAGCAGGCTTTTTACCTCCAAATGCAATTTTTGCACCTTTTGAAACTGCGTCTTCAATATGCTTTTTTGTTGTTTCAATACCACCAATTGTACACATTGGACCAAGGTCACAGTCTTCTTTTAATCCATCTCCAATAGTAAGTTTCTTTGTTTGTTCAACAAATTTTTTTAAAAAATCCTCATATACTAACTCATCTACATAAATACGATTAATTGCAATACAAATTTGACCCATGTTTCTAAAAGATCGTCTAACTGCTCCAGCAACTGCAACATCTAAGTTACAATCTTTACATACAACCATTGGTAAACTGCCACCAAGTTCTAAGGAAACTTTCTTTAAAGTATCTACGCATCCACTTAAAACAACCTTACCTGTTTCTGTTGAACCTGTGAATGCTACTTTTTTTACAATCTTGCTGTTAAATAGAACTGGCCCTATTTCAGAACCAGAACCAGTTAATGCATTTACTACTCCTGCAGGAACACCTGCTTCCTGCACGCATCTAATAAAAGCCAAAGGAGAGAGTGGGGTTTCAGATGGTAATTTTGCCACTACCGTACAACCTGATGCTAATGCTCCACCAATTTTCCAAGCTAAGAGCTCAATTGGATAATTCCAGGGAGAAATTGCTGCAGCAACACCAATAGGCTGATATATTACTCGGCTTTCTATATCCTCTTCTTCGTTAGCAATAATTCTTCCATAAATTCTTTCGCCTTCCTCAGCATAATATTTTAAAATTTTAGCACCTTTTTCAACTTCGCCAACAGCTTCTTTAAAAGGTTTACCTTGTTCTTGAGTCATTAATTTTGCTATTTCATCAAGATTTTTAAAAACAACTTCACTTGCTTTTCTTAAATAAGCACCTCTTTTAAAAGGCGATAATGATGACCATTTTTCAAATGCTTTATTTGCAGCATTTATAGCTTTTTCAGCATCTTCTTTATGTGCTTTTGGAACTATAGCAAAAACCTTACCATATGCAGGATTTATTACCTCAATTTTATCATTACTTTCAGCTTCAACCCATTCACCATTTATTAACATTAATTCCTTAATCATAATTTCCTCCACTTATATATAAAAATTAAAACAAAAAATAATAGTAAGATATTCATAAGTATTATATTTAACTTTAAGTGTCTATCTCTCAAAACTTATCTTTCAGGGGGATCGAGTTTACAAGTTACCCATACTACAATTAATGGCAAATTTCCTGTCTGTTTTGTTGTATGAAAAACACCTGGTGGAACATATAAAGCATCCCCTTGGGTTATTTCATACTCATCTTCTCCAACTACCATTATACCTTTCCCCATAACAACATAATATACTTCTTCCATATCATTATGAGAATGGCCTGTAGTTGTACCAGTAGGATATATAATCGTATGACCAAGAGTTAATCTTCTTGATTTGCACTCCTTATCATTAGGATCTATTAAATAATATGTATCTCTTAATACAGCTTTGTCCCTATTTTTTACTCTATCTCTAAGTGATCTTGGATCTAAATCTGGCAACATTGATTGAATATTTACTACATATTTCATTTGGGTATCCTTTTATTATTTATAAAATTTTTTTGTGAAATAAATTGAATATTAATAAAAACTATAAATATTTTTATTAATATTTATTTTTTATTAATGTTTATGGGGAATTTTCTATATTATAATTTAATTTTTAAAAATATCAATCCATTTACTAATTTTATTTATTATTTAATTAAAATTTTAAATAAAAAATTATTCCTGTGGAAGTATCAATGCAAGTTCCTGATGTGGCCTTGGGATAACATGAACAGAAATAAGTTCTCCAACTCTTTTTGCTGCAGCAGCACCGGCATCTACAGCAGCTTTCACCGCACCAACATCACCTTTAACAATTACTGTAATATAAGCAGAACCAATTCTTTCCTGACCCATTAATGTAACATTTGCAGCTTTAACCATAGCATCTGCAGCTTCAATTGATGCAACTAAACCCCTTGTTTCAATTAAACCTATTGCCTCACCGTTCATTTTTTCTCCTTAAGCTAATTTTCTAAAAATTCCAATTTGATTTTAAAATTTTATTACATAATTTTTTTTGAAAAATTTTAATTATTAATTAGTAACCTGAATCAATTCATTAAGTTTCAAAAAACCATGTTTATAAATGCAAACAATTTATTTAGATAGTATAAATAGATTTAAAATTAAAAAATTAATTTTAATATAGTTTTATTTTTTTTAAAATTTATTCACAATTTTTATATTAACCCCTTTTTCTTATAAAACTCAGTAGCTTCATTTAAAATATCCGTAATTGCCTGATCCTGCTGAGGTGTTAATGGTAATGGTTTATGAGTTGCAATTATTTCCTCATATCTTTCTTTTGCCTTCTTTAAAGCTGTTTTTTTACCGCCCTCAACCCATTCCTTATATGACAGCTTATCAAAAACACGAGTTGCATAGTTTTCAGTTTTCCAGTAGTTTCTTGTTTGCTTTGTATTTAAAAATGTTCCAGGACTTACCCCGACGTCCATTATAGTATCAAAGCCTATTGTTGCATCATTTACATCAAAACTTTCAACTATTCTTCCGATTGTATTTACAACATCGTCATCAATGATTGCGAGAACGGGATTATATGCAAGTTCAGCTGTGACTCCTCCATGCAGTACAATCATATTAGCCCCTGAAAGTGCTGAGCACATAGCAAGAGGTAATTTTTCAGCACCAAGCTGATAATCAACAATTTTTGAATTTGAAAAGGCAGAACCAGTATTATTTACTGGTATCTTATATAAATCATGCCATATCTGATTATAAGCCATTTGATGAAGTGCAATTGCAGCAGTACCAAAACTTATATCACCTGTTGCCATATTCATTGATGAAACAAAGTTATTTGCTATTACTCCACATCCAGGTTTAATACATTGAAGCAGTACTATTATTGCAAGAAGTTCTGCATTATGGCTTACGCTTGCTCCAGCTATTGTAATAGGATGAGAACCCCCCATTATCGAACCTGAGGCTATATATATCGGAAAACCTGCATTTAAATAAACATAAGCTGCTTCAATTGCATCTTCACAAAGTGAAAGGGGTGCAGCTCCTTCAACACACCCGAAAATCTGTGCTCCAACTGCTTGAGCTATTTTTGTTTCCCATATATAAGTATAAGTTGGTTGTGCACCCCTTGATGGTTTACTTGAAAATCTGTGTCTTGAAGCACAACTTACAGGACATGACATTGCAGGAGGAACTCCTTCAATCTCAAAATACGGAGTATAAGATGGAAATACATGAACTGAGCCAAGCGCATCAGAAACCAGAACTCCAATATTATTTTGCTCAAGTGTTGGCATACTTACTTCCCCTGTATCAATATCAGTATATCTTGCACCTGCTGAGTTCATAAAATAAATTGTATTTCCACCAACAGAAATACTTAAATTCGGATCTCTTGCTTTCAAAGTAAAACTTGAAGGAGTTCTTCTAATACATTCTTCAACTAAATTAGAAGGAATTTTTGCTATTTTACTGTTATAATCAACTTTAGCGCCATTTTCTTCCAATAGCTTTAATGCTTTATCAGAATCAAATTTAAATCCTACTTCACTTAATACATTTAAAGAAGCCTTATGTATTTGCTCAACCTGATTTTCTCTAAGTATTCTTACAGGTTCAAAATTTCTTGTAAAACCCTTTTGCATTTTTCACTCCTGTGAACTTATAAAATAAGTATAATAATTAAATTGAATTGAACTAAATAAATCAAATCTAAATTATTTTTATTCTATTTTTAACAATCTTTTTGCAACTTTTACACCATCAGGAGCTGTTGCGCCATATCCATCTGCTCCAATCGAATCTGCAAATTCCTGATTAATGGGGCTGCCTCCAACTATTACTTTTACTTTGTCTCTTAAACCTTCTTTTTTTAAACCTTCTATGACATTTTTTTGTTCCATAGCTGTTGTAGTTAGAAGAGCAGACATTGCAAGAATATCAGGCTTATTTTCTCTTACTGCTTTTAAAAATTCTTCACTTTTTACGTTAATTCCTAAATCTATAACTTCAAATCCTGATGCATATAAAAGTGTTGCAACCATACCTTTGCCTATAGAATGGATATCTCCAAAAACTGTACCAATTACAACTTTACCTATTGATTTTGAATTTTTCCCTTGTCTTGTTATTTCTTCAGTAATTATCGGTATAGCTTTTTTTAATACTTCTGCAGCACAAACAAGATCGGGTAAAAATAATTCTCCTTTCCCAAACGCATCTCCTATTTCTCTAATTGCATCAGTTAAAGTTTTTGCTGCTTCAATGGGGTCAACTCCTGCTGCAATTGCATCTTTTGCAGCTTTTTCAGCATTATCCATATCAAACTCAACAACAACTTTTCTTAAATCTTCCAAAGCTTTCTCTGTCAATTATTATCCTCCAGAATTCTAATAATAAATTTAATTTTATATTTATATTTTATATTTTTTTATATTAAATGTATGTTTTATATTTTATATTCCAGGTTTTATATTTTATACAATAACCAGTTATTTTTTAGCAAAAGTAACAGATTCACGTTCAATAATTGTCGTAGGAATTATGATTCTCTTATTGCTAATTTCCTTACCTTCAATAATATCCAAAAGCAAATTCATTGCAATATTTCCCATAAGACTTTTCGGCTGCTTTACTGTTGTAAGCAAAGGATCTGTAAACTGACTGAATAAAATATTATCAAATCCCATTACTGAAACATCTTCTGGTACTTTAAAACCTTCGTCTTTTAATGCCCTAATTAAACCAAAAGCAAAAACATCTGCTACAGTAAGAAA
>JAMDDL010000185.1 GCA_023488645.1 Actinomycetota bacterium
CTGTTTTTATAAGCTCTGAGTATTCAGATAAGTTGTAAGCTGTTCTTTCAACAGTAACATTCGGGTGAAGCTCATGATATTTTCCATTAATTTCATTTAGCGCATCATCATAGGCTTTTGTACCAGCCTGCCAGTCCCACACAACAATCTTTATAGGTTGGCTTGGTTCTCCAACCTCGCCTGCTTTTGTGGTTGTGGTTTCTTCTGCAGCTTTTGTGGTTTCAGCTGCAGTAGTTGTAGTTTCTGCAGCTTTTGTTGTTTCAGCTGTTGTTGTTTCTGTAGTAGTTTTACAGCTTATTCCAACAAAAGGCATCGTAGCTGCAAATACTACTATTAAGATAATCAGTATAAATTTTTTCATACTTTCCTCCTAATTTAGATATTATGGAGAGTTTAATAAAAAATTTACGATTAAAAATTAATTTAAATAATCACCTCCCTGCCTCTAATAAACCAGATATTTAAAAATCTAACAAAAAGTAACATCTTAAATAATATTTTTTCGATTAAAATCAAACATTTAAATTATTTTTTGAAAACTATTTGGAAATTATTTTCAAAATTTTAAATTAATTTTTAAATTTAATTTATATAAAATATTTAAAAAAATAATTAGAAGCTGTGGTTATGAACTTTTATGAATGTTATTGATATATTTTATATAACAATTACATTTTTTTGTCAAATTGAAATTCTGATAAAGTAAACGTTTTATTTAATTTTAGTATTGTCATATTACGTTGTCAAATAATTATTAATCCTAACAGCTATTCTGCATCTTCTTCTTATCTTACCTAAAATCAAGCTCAAAAATATCATTTTTTACCCATATTTTTAAACAGCAATTGTAGATAATTACTCTACTCATAAACATCAACAGGTAAAGTCCTGGATTCAAAGCCATCAACGCTTTCATCTTCACTTTACTCCAAACTTCTTCTTCGTGGTTAAATCTTGTTGAACGATTCTTTGCTGAGATTACAAATAAGAGAATAAGGCGTGGATCATTTAAAAACATATCAGCTTTAATAAAAGCTATTAAAGAATATATGGACAGTCACAACCAGAATCCACAGGTATTTGTTTGAAGTGCACTTGTGGAACGTATATTGAAGAAGATTGCCAAATATAAAGATGCGTTAGACGCATTATACTAGGTTATAAAAAGAAGAAATAAACTGCTGCATTTCAAAAAATAACTTTGCATTATTTTAAATTTCGATTGCATTTGATTTTGTTAAATGAATTGCATGTATTGTTATCTGGGTATCAAGAGTAAAAGATTTATCTGATAGTTCCATGCTCATAATTTATAGTTATTTTATTTCTTCTAATATTTAGTATTTTCTATATTCCTTTAAAAGATTTATATTGAAATCATTAACTATATCAGCAAATCTTTAAATAATTGAAAATAAATTTTTTTCATGCAAATACTCTCTAAATAGTTTCATTTACTTCACAAATATTTACTGATAAAAATCATCCTTATAGTCAGACAATTTATAATATTTTATCCAATTATTTAAAAGTTTATCAGGTTTATTAAAATAAATACTATCTCTAACTCTTTTTATTTTCAGTTTTTCTTTATTATTTACCCAACTTCAACAAACTTAATAATTTCCTCAACAGTAAAACCATCTATTCCAATATCTTTAAGACTTAGGCCCAAATTCATATAATCAATGTTGTCAATTATTGAAAAGAGATGAAGGAAAGATTTTACAGTTGGAACAGGTACTTTTACAACATCAGCTAATCTTGAAACAATTGGCAAAGCAAAATATAAATCCTCAGTCATATAGGTGTTGTGGCCATTTTTATATTTCAACTTCCAGGTATTAAACTCCGGAGAATTTTCTAATGCTTCCTCCCAACTTTTACCTGATTTAAAAATATGTTCAAATTTTGGTAGTTCAAGTCCATAAGCTTTCCCTAACAGTTCCTTTTCATTTTCCATTGCTGTTGTTAACTTTATTGCACTGGGAATAATAGCATCTTTTATAGGTAGAACATAATCTTTTGCGCGTTCAAATAAACCTCTAAATGGTAATGCAAAGGGAGCATGCATTATCCAATTAGCATTATCAAAACTAGTTTGTAATACATTTTTGGCAGGAACTATACCAGGATATATATTTTTTATACTATTTATTACATTTGGGGTTTCTATTGCAGGTAAAGCTGCAATATATATTTCATCCCTATATGAATGTATAAAAATATTATTATCACCTTCTTTACTACTGGTATATGGTGTTAAATTCATTTCTGCAATCAATATATTTTTAACCGATTTTTTTATGATTTCTTTAAATCTTAAACAACTAAAATATCCTGTTTCGGTTATGAATATTTGGCCATCTCTAAGATACGATAAACAAGATTCAATAAACTCCCTATGTACAGTAGCAGGTGCAGCAAGTATGATTAACTTTGTGTTCTTAATAGCTTCATTTATGTTTGTCGTTATGATATTTATTTTAGCAAACCCACTACCCATAACACCAGAAAAGTTAATCCCTCCTATTTTTTTAATTGGTAAAATATTTTCCTTAAATTTTGGAAGTTCAAAAAGATTAACTTTATAGCCACGATTTGAAAGGTCGGTTGCGGTTGCCAATCCTATTCCACCACCACCCAAAACAGCAATTCTATTATCATTCATTTTTATTCCCCCTTAAGATACAATTTTTTTTATAAATACTCGATATTATTTTTTTAGTGATGTAATTAAGGATAATTAGTGAATTAACTTTCCATTCGAATAATAAAAAATTATTGGTACCTTTATAAATTTTATATTAACACCTTTATTAGGATCTTTATAATAAACCACCCATTCATTTATCATTTTTTCCCAATTTTTATTGACTTCATCACTAGATAAAACTTCATCTGCTTTTTTTAAATTTTGGGCTTCTTCAAAGATTACAATTTCCTGTTCTATTTGAAAAATTATCATTTTTTTAAATCCTGCATTTTTAATTTTTTCCATTAATTCCTTCCAAATTTTTTCTTTTTTATGCATCTCAATATAATCTTTAACTTTTTCTTTTTTTATTCTCATTTTATATGCTCCATATTCCATTTTTGTCCCTCTATTTAATTATTTTTATTTTTAATTTTTTTTTAATAAAATTTTTAATATTCCATTTATTTCAAGAATTATTTTTTAATTATTTTTTAATTTGTTAAAAATTTAAAAAAGATCTTTCATTATAGATAGGTGCTTGTAAATCTAAATTCTTATAACCAAAAGTATTTAATATCCTTTTTTTATCCAGCATTTCACTTTAAATTTTAAGATTAATATTTTCCATATTTAACTGCAGCCTCATACATATAATTTATATTTTCAACAGATGCTGTAGGGGGCGGGTCATCCCCTCCCTTAAGAAAATAACCGCCATATCGGGCAAAATGTTCTATGGCGTCCCTGCATTCTGCCATTATTGATTCTCTACTGCCCTTGTCAATATTATTTGGATCAATGTTACCACTTAAAACAGTTTTTCCACCAAAAAATTTTGCAATAATATCCCTGTTATTTTGATAACCAATACCAGAAAAATCATTTATTTTAAGGCTGTTGGCAATCAGATTAAAAAGGTGCTCAACTTTGCCGCATGTATGAAATACTGTGTATCCTTTAAAGTAATCTTTTATTTTCTTATGGTATGGAAGCAGAATTTCTTCATAAACTGATGGAGAGAGGTTGCCTGCGCCATCATCTCCAACAAACACTGTTTCTTTTTTTTCTCCCATTAATTCTTTGGTAAATTCGATCCATTTAATGATCTTATTTGTAATTACATCAAGAAGTCTCTTGGAAAATTCCGGATTGGATAAAACATCCATGTACATATTTGTTGCTCCCCTTAAGTCATTTGCTACAACCATTGGTCCAAGAGTTCTACCGGCAACTCCAAGTATACCTATTATTCCCCGAGAATAAGAAAAAATATTGTAATCTATTCCAATCTTATCTTCTATCCCAATCTCAAGACAATCACTAAATCTTATTTTGTAATTTCCAGCTATTTTTAACATTTCCTGCCTCAATTCAAGTTCTCTTCCATGAAGCCCACTATAAATTGGGTCTATTTTTTCTAGTTTATCAATATCATCTTCATTTTGTATTGAATGTTTTTTAACCCAGGGTATATCATTGTCTCTAAATTCAACTTCTGCACCAAAGGTTCCCGCTTCAGATACATAAGCAAATACAGGATGTATCATTATCTCATATAAATCTGATTTTATGTTTTCAAGATACCATTTTTGACCAAGAAGTTGGCATTCCAGCATTGATTTTGCACTGCTAAAATATTCTTTATATGATTTTCCAATTTTTGGGAGCCAGTACCATGCATCAAGTATCGGTACAACTGGAACTCTGTCAGGTTTTACAAAACTACGCTGCATCTGGCAGCGAAGTTTTCGTTCCTCAAGTTCTTCAAAAGAAATATTAATTTGGATTGTATTAATTGACATATTTACTTGGTTTCCTTTTTGACAATCCAGCTGTTCCATGGGTATTCATCTATTATTTCCTGGGTTGCTTTTGACTTACCAAATATCTGACTGAGAATCTTTATACTTGCATCATGAGATTGTTGGTCATAGGTTGCACAGGCATCATCTACTATTACACAATTGTAGCTTCTGTCAGCTGCTTCTCTAAATGTACTTTCCACACACATATTTGTTGCAACCCCTGTAAATATTAAAGTCTTTATCCATAGATTTCTTAGAATTGCATCAATTGCTGAAGTTGCAAATGCCCCTGCGGAAGTCTTATTTATAATGAGATCATTTTCACCTGGTTTCAATTCAGGTATTACTTGCCTTTCAATTGAGCCTGGTGGATAAAAATTGGGTATATCATAAATTTTTTTTATCTTTATATCCTCAACTTTTCCAAGATCATATAAATCACTGCTTTTTTTTAAGTTAGGGCCAAATGTAATATAAATTATTTGAATCTTTTTTTTCCTGAAAAAATCAATTAGTCTTAATATATTAGGTGTAACAATTTCTTTGGCCCTGTCATAAAAATACTTTACAGACTCTGGATTTTTCTTTTTCATCCTAAGACCTGCACCGTAATCGGGATGGACATTATCATACTGCATATCAACTATTACAAGCGCTGTTTTTTTGGGATTTACTTCCAAAAAATCTGGCCCTTCTGTTATAAATGCGCTGAAATCTTCTTCATTCATTTACTTTTACAATTTTTTTTAAAAATTATAAGTTATAATTTCTTGCTGTTTCATACATTGCAAGGGCATTTTTTATACTTACTTTCTCATGTATATCAGAGGTTGAACCAATAAATATTCCTCCATATTTTTTTGCAAGATCAATAACTTTTTTTGTTTCGGAGACTATTTCTTCTGAAGTTCCAAATGGTAAAAGGTGTGAACTATCTATCATTTGCATTAAAATTAATTTTGGATATTTCATTTTTATTTCTTCAATACTTTTATTACTTAGATTTTCAATAGGGCCATAAGCTTGTACACCCATTCCAACAAGTTCATTAAACACTACACTTATATCTCCATGCAATTCTAAAATAATTAAATATCCTTTTTTATTTAAATTATCATATAATTTTTGCATCCTTGGAATAACTTCTTTTCTTATAAAATTAGGTGAAAATATAAGGCTTTTGGTACCTGCAATTACTGAGCTAAGAGTAGCTACTGGAGTTAATGCACTATTGAAACTTTCAATTCTAAATAATTGATAATCAATATGTACATCTAGTAGTTCACCAATAAGTTCAGGATAATCCTTATATAGATAAAAAAACATATCATAATTATATCTGGTAGTCAGAGGACCAATGCCATCAAAAAATTCTGGTGCCATCATAATGGTTCCATCCATTTTATCCTGTATTCTTTTAAATTCATAATTTAAGACTTCTGGTGATTCTAAATCCTCTCCAAAAAGTCTAACATTAAAATTACCTTGACTACAAAATTTTTTGTTTTCTATTGCATCTTTAATTTTAAAAATATCTTTTTTTACTTGTTCTTTGGCCTCATTCTCATTTTTAAAAGGCCTTTCAACAATTTCTTTGGTATACCAACTAACTTTATAAATAAATCCATCTTTATCTTTTTCTTCAAACTCTTCAACATTATATGGAATTGCAAGGCATCTAACCATGTCACATAATTTACCTATACATTCACATGTAACATTTTCAGCATTCTTTGAGGTTATTTTTCTTCCAGAAACATATTCTATAAGTTTTAGGTTATGGATTTTATCATATACAGCAATCTTGTCTAATTCTTTAAACTCAAATGTATTAATTATTCTTTGTTTTTTTGTAAGTTTTTCCATAATTCACCTTTAAATAATCAATAAATAATATATTTTTGTCCGTTTTAAATTCAAAAGAAATTATTTCTTATTAAATTTTTTTGTTTAATACTTAAACTTATTTTGATTAATTTTTTGACTTTCTTTTTCTAATAATTATTTTTATAATTTATAAGTCCTTGCTGCTTCATACATTGCCATTGCATTCTCAATAGGAATATTAGGATGTACTTCAGACGAAGAACCTATTAATATTTTTTTTGCTCCAGCATCTTTTATTGACTTTAAAGTTACCTGCCTGACTTCCTCAGGAGTTCCGGTAAATAGAAGATTCTGGCAGTCTATAGGCTGACATATGGTTGTATCAGGGTATTTTTTTCTGAATCTTGCCACGTCCATATGTGCAAGTGGCTCAAAAGGATCAACTGCATCTATTAGACCCCAGGATAAAATCTCATATAGAACAGGCCACTTGAAACCATCTGCAAAGTATATATGCCTGTAGCCATGACTTTTCCATCTTTCTATTAGTTTTTTTGTTCTGGGAATCAAAATATTAAATACAAATTCAGGAGGAAACATTAAACTGTCGTTTACACCTATGGGATCGGAGGTAAAAGATATTGGAGTAATATCAGTATCAGCAAAGCTATCAATCCTTGCAAGTTCGTAGTCTGTCAGGGCATCCAGATGCCGGATTGCAAGATCCGGGTAATCTTTATATAAATAAGTCCACCACATAATATCAAATCTTTCAAGTGCAATATAAAGGATAGCGCTTTCGGGTGCAATCATCTGGGTCCCGTTCATCTTTTCAACACATCTTTTGAAATTCTGTTTTATTTCTTCAAAGTACTCATAATCCTCTCCAAAAAGCCTTACAGGAAATAATGCCTGCCTGCACACCTTTCTTCTTGAAATACAATCATAAATCCTTTCAATATCCTTATGCATAATTTTTACCGCATCATCCAGTGAACTGATTGGTCTTTTTAAAACCTGAACAGTCCACCATTCTTTTCTGTAGATAAATCCATCCTCATCTTCTTCAATTTTTGGCTCAAGATCGCTGGGAATTGAGAAATGCCTTACTAAATCAAGAACTTTTGAAACTGCCTGACATGCAACATCTTCAGCATTTTTTGGATTTATCTTCGTTCCGGTTAAATATTCCATCAAACCAACATTATGCATAATGTCATAAGTAGCAATACGATCTATTTCTTTGCCCTCAAATGTTCTAAGAAGCCTTTCTCTGGAATTCAATTTTTTCTCCTTTTAAAATCTATAACTTTTATAGTAATTTATGATGAAAAAATTTTACTATTTTAAAAAAATATAACATATTACTAATATGATTTATTTAAAAAAATTCAAATTGGATTTTAATTACTTTAAGAATTACCATTATTTTCTATTTGGTCTTCCTAATGCGTCAGTTCTTTCAGAATTTTGATAAATTGGTATATCACCATTGGCATCTTTTAATATTCTTCCCCATACTTTATTAATAATTTCTTTTTCCACAAAGTTTGCTATGTTATTTTGGCATGTTGGATCTTTTTGTATGTCATAAATTGCCATTGGTTTACCATCTATATTTATCATGGCCCAATATTTTTCATCCCTATACCATAATGTAGTATCGTATCTACATGTTAAATATTCCCTTTCTTTATATTGATCGCCTATTATGAGTGAATTAAGGCTTTGTCCATCTATATTCAAATTTTTCTTTTTAAAACCAGCATAATCATATATTGTACCTACAGCATCAATATTATAAATAAAACTTTTAAATCTTTTACCTGAGGCTTTTCCACCAGGCAAATGTATAATCATAGGAATATTCATAACCCCAGGATATAAAGAAAAGTGTGGTTTACCTACTACATGATCGGGATATTCTCCAAAATTACTACCGTGGTCACTAGTCAAAATAATTAAAGAATTATCCCATAAGCCTGATTTTTTTAAATTATTTATAAAATATCCAAACCAAGTATCTACAAGTGAAACTAATCCATTATAATGTGCTTTTATATTATCTATTTCTTCAAATGATAAAATTCCGTCAACACATCCATAGGGTGCTATAATAATAGTCCTACCTTTATAATTTGGGTCTGCATACATTTTATAGTAATTTAGGGGTGCCTCCCATGGTTCATGTGGATCAAAACAATCAACCAGCAAATAAAAAGGTTGGAATTTATCATTGTCTTCTATAAAATTTGATGCCCATCTAAATACCCTTGCTGTGTGTGTATCTTCCTCTTTATGAATATCTATAGTATTTGCAACATGTCTTATGATTAAATTGTAATCATAACCACAATCAAATTTATCACCAGGAGCTCCAAATTGAGCAGTATTTTTGAGAATATCTTTATCATTGCCATATTTTAAAAGTTTGTCAGGATTACCATATTTTTCAAGCATAGATTTAGAAATAATTGCGCTTGAGCGCCATTTATCTATCTGCTTTCCTCTTATGAACTCCCATTGCCAAAATCCTCTGGTAAAATTAAAGCCAGGTGCAAAATATGGCATGGTATCTGTTACAAAACCAGTATAATAGCCAACAGATGCCAAATTTTCTGCTAGTGTATCTTCATCATTACTTAATGGTTGCCAACCTGGCAAACGTACAATATCCCATTTTACTGGTTTATAATCATGAAATGGAAAAACTCTCCTTCCTGTATGCATTCCACGTCGTGCTGGAATTGTTGGCAATGTTTCAGGATGTGCATTTTCAAAAACAATAGATTCTTTAGCAAAAGCATCAATATTTGGAGTTTTAATATTCTTATTATCATAACAACCCAATTGTAGGGCTCGAAGAGTATCAGATATAACTAATATAATATTTGGATATTGTGTCATATTATTGCCTTTCATTAAATTAAACTTATTTAAAAATTCTATTATTTTGAACTAACCTTTGATAGATCCTTCAACTAGTCCCCTTACCATCCATTTTTGAAATATCATAAATATTATTAATATTGGTATAACAGAAATAACAATCATTGCTGTATATACATTTAATGGAACCGGTTCTTTACCTCCAAAACTTAATTTTGATAGAGCTAAGGGTAGAGTTTGCAAATTATCAGAATTAATAAAAACGAGTGCAAATAAAAATTCATTCCACATCTGTAAAAATAAGAAAATTATTGCTGTTGCTAAAGCAGGTGTAGCAAGTGGAAGATATAAATTCTTATAAATTTGAAAGTCACTGGCCCCATCAATTTTTGCTGAATCAACAATCTCTAGTGGGATTTGTTCAAAAAACCTGCGCAGTACTATGGTTGCTACTGGAATCCCTATTGTTGCATAAGGAAATATTAGTGCTGCATATGTATTTAAGAATCTCATTCTCCATAAAACTATATATAGAGGAATTAACAATAATTGCACAGGTAACATTTGGCAAACTAAGATAAAAGTATAATAAATTTCCTTAAATTTAAACTTATAATGAACCATACTGAAAGCTGCAAAAGAGGCAGCAAGGATTGAAATAATTAATCCACCAGAGGTAGCAATAGTGCTATTTAGATACATTCTTACAAAACTAATAGACAAAGCATCCTTGCTAAAATTTATTGCAGCAGGATAATTCATAAAAGTAATATGTTTTGGGAAAAAGAATAAAATTGACTGAAACAGTTCATTGGGTCTTTTTAAAGATAAGAAAAATATCCACATAAGTGGCAAAATCACTATTGCCAAAGAAATTATTATAGCTAATCTTGTAAATAAGAATTGTTTTATAGTTAATTTAAACATTTTAAATATTAAAATAAATACAAATTATTCTATTGCTTAACTGTAAATTTCCATCTAATAACAGAGAATATTAGTACTACCACTACCATTAACATTGCTATCGTTGCACCATATCCCATATTGTTTGGACCAAGAGTTTGAAAAGACTGATAATACATATAAGTAGTTAGTACATCTGAGGAATGAGCTGGACCGCCATTCGTCATTACCCAAACCAAGTCAAAGACTTTAAATCCACCAATAAAATTTAATAATGCACATAAAAAAATTATTGGTTTTAATAAGGGTATGACAACTGCTGTTATAGATCTTGTAAGTGTAGCCCCATCAATAAAGGCAGCTTCAAGAAGATTTTTATCTATAGACTGTAAACCTGCATAGAAAATAACTAAATTAAAACCTGTCCAGGACCAAACCCCCACAAAAGAAATAATCCAGATATTAAGATTTGGATTTACTAGCCATGCTTGAGTAAGTTTGGACAATCCAATAACCTCTAAAAACTGATTTACAGCACCATCAATTTGAAAAAACTTACAAAATACAAGACCTACTACTACTGCAGACATTATTACTGGGAAAAAAAATATTGCTCTTATTAAATTATCAAATTTAAATTTTCCAAAAAATATTACCAAAGCCAAAAATAAGGCAATTATATTTTGAAAAACAACAACAGATATTACTAAAAAAATAGTATTTCTAAATGATTTCCAAACAAACATATCCGTAAATAAATGTATGTAATTCTTTAGCCCTACAAAATTTTCAAATGATGACGGCGTATAACCTGACCACTTGAAAAAACTTATAACGAATGAAAATATAATCGGATACAATAAAAATATTGCAAATAAAACTGCAGAAGGTATTAACCATTTGTATGGAGAAATAATATCATTTAGTCGATTAATATTTAATTTTTTTGAAGCTCTCATTTGTATTAAAAGCATAATAACTTTTTACTTTATAGGGAGAATTTTATTTCTCCCTATAAAGATTTAAGAAAAACATATTTATTGTGATTTCCAGTAGGCTTCTGTATCAGCTTGTACATTTGCCATAGCTTGATCTGGAGTTAAAGTACCCATAAATACTTGAGATAAATTATTTATCAATGATGTCTGAATTTCCCCAGTATAGGTTACCCAGGGAGATATAATTGATTTCTGCATTAAATCTTGCATTTCACCAAAAATTGGATATTTAACCAAAGATTGCCAATCATCAGACCATTTGCCAGCTGGAGTAATCAAATTCTTTAACATATATCGAGTGCAATCTGGAGAATTTAGAAATTTTGCAAATTTAATGATCTCTTCTTTATTGGGATTATCTGGTTTCATACCTACCATCTGACCAACATCTGCTTCAAGCACATTATTAGCAGCGCCTTCGGTACATGCTGGGAGATAAAATGCAAACACATTATTGATTGCATCCGGGTTTGAAGCAATAACTCCAGTGGACCAGGAACCATCCATAGCACTACCCCACGTATCTAGATTCTGTAAAAAACCGTAATGGTCTGTCTGATAATCAAGATTCATTACATCTTCCCTGAATGCCTTGCTGAAATCTTTAATTGCTTGAGCCGCAACAACAAATTCCTTATCTGTCCATTTTACTCCATCCTGTTGAAACTCTGCCTTGTATGCCTTGTTTACTGGTTGTGTCTGCTGAAACACAAAAACATAAAAAAATTCTCTCAAATATGTACCGCCTTTCAAGCCAGTAGAAATCCACCATTTCTTGTAACCTTCAGATTTCAATTTCTGTGCAAAATCCGCAAGATCTTTTATAGTTTTCAGAGACAATACTTCAGCTTTAGAGCTTTTCATTGATTCAAGCACATTGCTGAAGCCCCAAGCAAAACACCCAAAAGTGTCATAAGGCAGTCCGATCATTTGGCCTGCTTGATTATACTCTCCTGTCATATTCAGTGAAGCACCTAGCCATCCTTTCCATTCAGGATCAGCATTGATAACATCAGCCCAGTTAAACAAGAGACCTGCTTTTGACATTTCTTCTACTTGAGGTCCTTTATGCAGTCCAAATAAATCAGGAAGAGTATTGCTTTGAATTGCAGCTTTTTCTTTATCTTCAATATCAGCATAATTATAAGCAGTCCTTTCTATTTTAATATTTGGATGTAATTTTTCATATGCTGGAATTAATTCAGCAAAGGCATTTTTATAAGGGTCGCCTACTTGATGATCCCAAATAGTTATTGTGATTTGTTTCTCTGCTGCGGTTGTTTCTGCTGCGGTAGTTGTAGTTGCTGCGGTAGTTTCTGCTGCGGTAGTTGTAGTTGCTGCAGCTTTACAACTTGCTAATCCAAAAGAAATCAAAAAAATTGGGATCAAACACAAAACAACAATTTTAGTAATTTTCATTTTAACCTCCTAAGAGAATGAAAAATTTACTTTGCTAAAAAATTAAAATCTTTAAGAGGTTTGTTTATAGATTATATAGACATTTTGTGAGACCATTATTATAAACAAATCTCTATTTTTATCCCTTAATTACCTCCTTTCTTGTAATAAATTATTGGTTTTTTTATTTAAATATTTCACCTCCTATCGTGTTAATTTATAATTTTCTTAATTTATTTTAAAAACATTATTTAAACCAGTAATAATACAAAGTTAAACTAAAATTAACTTTTAAAATTTATCTCTCAAATTAAACTTACATTTTCCCCCTTTTATAATTACTCTGCTAAACTCCAACCAAGTTCTATTAATATCATGAGTAATAGCTGTTATAAGAAAAGATGCAGATCCTTTTTTTCCTTCAAGAATTTTAGATTCATATAAATTTAAACTAATAGGTTCTAAATATTCTTCTATTTTTCCAAGATTTATTTTTAAATTATTAGTATAATAATCATTTATTATTTTGCAGTCGGAATCATTAAAAAGAGGAGCGCATAAATCATTATTTAAAAGAATATTTTCGTAAGCAATTATTTCCCCATCAATTTTTCTTAATCTTTTTATTTGTAAAATTTCTTTACTTGGATTTTCAATTTCAAACTCAAAAAATAATTTTTTATCATATTTAATAATATTTTTACTTAAAACAATTATTTTTTGTTCTAAACCTTTATCTTCAATTACCTTACCTAAGCTCAAAAATTTCAAAATATTCAGTGTTAATTTTGGTTTTGATACAAAGGTGCCTACCCCTTTGGATTTATATATTTTACCCTCATATTTCAGCTCTGATAGGCATTTTCTTACAGTTGATACTGTTATTCCATATTTTAGAGCTATTTCATTTTGAGACCATAATTTTCCATCTTTGAAGCCATTATTATCAATTTTATTAATAAGTATATTTTTTAATTGTATATAATATGGAATCCCTGAATCTTTATTTATAAAATCTTGAAGCATTATTTTGAAAAATTAAATTTAATATACTTGTGTAGATATGCTACATATTTATAATACTAAATTATTTTTTTGTCAAGTTATCAAATAATTATTTGCAATTCAGACACTGCATGTCCTTAAAGCGCTGCCTTAAGTTAAAAATAATTATTATTTTAAAATTAGACAGAAATAATTATTGCTGGGGCAATTATCTTAAAAAGATTTTAATTCAAGGAGCAA
>JAMDDL010000004.1 GCA_023488645.1 Actinomycetota bacterium
ATAGATGAAAATAATCCAAGCCTTGGAAAAATCCTTCTAACTCCGACAAGAATATATGTAAAGATACTGGAAAATCTGATTGATTCAGGTAAGGTAAAAGGTCTTGCTCATATTACCGGCGGAGGTTTTTATGAAAATATCAACAGGATTATTCCTGAAAACTGCAATGCCAGAATCAATAAAAAAGCGTGGAAAGTTCCATCAATATTTAATTTTCTGCAGGATGCTGGCAATATTGAAGTAGAAGAAATGTACAGAGTTTTTAATATGGGGATTGGAATGGCAATAGTAATTGATAAGAATGACCTTGATTTTGCTCAAAAAATTTTAAATAAAAGCAGTGAAAATCTTCTGGAAATAGGAGTTATTACAAAAGGGAGCGGAATGGTTGAGGTAGTTTAAAAATGAACAGCATTTCAAATAACAAAAGAAAAAGAATTGCAGTGTTTGCATCCGGGAATGGTTCAAACCTACAGGCAATAGTTGATTATTCATTAAAAAATGATATAAACGGCGATGTTGTTTTTGTTTTAAGCAATAATCCAAGTGCTTATGCTTTGGAAAGAGCTAAAAACGCAGATATTAAATCAATATGCATAGATTCAAAAAAATTTGTTTCAAGACAAGAATATGACAGGGAAATTTTAAAAGTACTGAAAAATGAAAACATTGATCTGATATGTCTTGCAGGTTACATGCTTCTTTTTACTTTAGATTTTATAAACGAATATTTAAACAAATTGATAAATATCCATCCTTCACTCCTGCCTTCTTTTAAGGGAAAACAGGCAATTAAGGATGCTTTTGATTATGGTGTCAGGATTACAGGAGCCACTGTACATTTTGTTGAGTTTGAAATTGACAACGGTCCGATAATTTTGCAGGAAGCAGTACAGGTGTCAGAAAAAGACACGCTGGATGAGCTGGAAAATAAAATTCATAAAGTTGAACACAGAATTTATCCTCTTGCAGTTAAATATTTCTGCAGGGATGAGCTGAAGATAAATGGACGGAAAGTAAGTATTTTGGAAAGGAGCTAAAACTGGAAATAAAAATAGAAAGAGCATTAATAAGTGTTTCCGATAAAAGGGCAGTAATTGAGTTTGCAAAGGGTCTTGAGAATTTCGGAATTGAAATTGTTTCTACCGGAGGGACTTACAAAGTACTTAAGGAAGCAGGAGTTAAAGTTATGAAGATTGATGAACTTACAGGTTTTCCCGAAATGCTTGACGGCAGAGTTAAAACTTTACATCCTTTTGTTCATGGCGCAATTCTTGCAAACAGAGATATTCCCTCTCATATGCAGCAGATAAAGGATGCAGCAATAAAAAAGATAGATATGGTGGTAGTAAATCTTTATCCTTTCAGGGAAACTGTTTCAAAACCTGATGTAAAAATGCAGGAAGCTATTGAAAATATTGATATCGGAGGTCCTGCAATGATAAGGAGTGCTGCTAAAAATTCTTCCGCAGTTGCAGTAGTAGTTGACCCCGATGATTATATGATAATTCTGGAAGAAATGAGAGTAAGCGGTGGAAAGTTAAGCAAAAATATGTTGTTTTCATTAAGTGTTAAAGCATTCAAACATACATGTGAATATGACAGCGTGATATTTAATTATTTTATTGATAAAGTTGCCCAATATGGAAGCAATAAAATAACAATGGAGACTTTCCTTAATATTAAAAATACAGGAGCAGAAGCAAAAACATTAAAGGATTTTAATTTAAATATATTTAAGGATAATAAAGGTAATTTCAGCAAGGATTTAAATCTGCGCTTATTTAAAAAACAAAATTTAAGATATGGCGAAAATCCGCATCAGAGAGCATCTTATTATATGTTTTCAGAAGCGCCGGCAGATAGCTTTGTAATGGCACAGCAGCTTAACGGAAAGGAATTATCATATAATAATATACTTGATGGTAATGCTGCTTTTAATATTGTAAAGGAATTTGACAGAACATGTGTGGCAATCATAAAGCATAACAATCCCTGCGGCTGCGCCCTTGGAAAAGATGTTCCGGAAGCATATAAAAAAGCTTATGATGCAGACCCTGTTTCAGCTTATGGTTCTGTAGTAGCATGCAATCAAACGTGGTCAGAGGAAGCAGCAAAATTTTTAACAGATAAGTATGTTGAAGTTTTAATTGCCCCGGATTTTGAAGAGAAAGCATTAAAGCTTCTTGTCCAAAAACAAAATTTAAGAATTTTAAAAGTACAATTTAATTTAAAATCATATCTTGAAAAAATTAAAAATTCTGATTTTAAAAATAGCTTTCCTGACATTAAGAGTGTTGATGGCGGACTCTTAATCCAGGAAATGGACATCGGGATTGATAATCTAAAGGAAATGAAAGTTGTAACTGATACTTGTCCTACTGAAGATCAATGGAAGGATTTACTGTTCGGGTGGCAGATTGTTAAAAATGTTAAATCAAATGCGATACTGCTTGTAAAAGATGAAATGACTATAGGTGTTGGGGCTGGTCAGATGAGCAGGATTGATTCA
>JAMDDL010000010.1:0-5725 GCA_023488645.1 Actinomycetota bacterium
TTAATATCTATTAACGGGATTTCTGTATTTTTGGGTCAGCAGGACTTTGGTATTTAAAAACATTAAAAATATTAACAAAAAAAAGGTTAAAAATGGCAATAAAAACTAACAAAAAAATTAAAATTATTACTTTACTTTCAATTTTTATTATAGCTTTTTTACTTTTATTCAATCTTGTTTCGTGCGGTTTGACAGCAAGTACATCCTCATCAGGCGAAGCTCAAGGTAAAGATCAGAAAAGCAGTACAAGTAGTAATGACAATGTTCAGGAGGAAGCTGTTGAAGCTGTAAAAGGAGAGGATTTAACAGATTATGACAATGTAAAAGTTGGTGCCGAAATAAAAGGAGCAATACCTGGCTTTCTTTGCACCAATAAAGACAATTATGTAGTTATTGAAGTGAAGAATACTTCTGATTTTACATGGAGAAATGATTCAAAAAATTCAGTGAGAGCCGGATATCATTATTATGGTCAGGATGTTGATGCAAGTGATTATGACGGCACTGCAAGAACGGAACTTGAAAAAAATATTGCGCCGGGAGAAACCGCAAAAATAAATGTTTTAATAAATGATATAAAAAACCCTGGAAATTATGTCATACAGATTGATCTGGTTTTAGAAGGCAAATACTGGTTTTCATCAAAGGGTGTAAAAATGATTGAAAGCCCTGCTTATTTTGGAGAATGTCAGAACTGATTCTAAAAATGCGCCATATGCTTATTACTTCAAATTATTTAAGGCAAGCTAAAAGGCTGTATGGTAAAAACAGGAATGGTTGAGCTGAATTTTTTCATTGATAAATTATTTCCAGTTAAATATTTAGTGTCATCATATTCATTAAAAAATTGCAGTTTGCCGGTTATTTTATATAAATCAAATAAGGAACAAATTTTTACATCTTCCCCAAGGCCTGCTTTAATCATTGAGCGGTAACTTACCGATTTTTTTAAAGCCTCAAGGGAATTTTTTTCAAATTCAGCATTATTTAATACAAGTCTTGCTGCATCTGTAATATCCGTATTTTTCCTTTTCTGCAGGATTATCTTTACAGCTATTCCCGCAGCATAAGCATCATCAAAAGCAATTCTGCCTTTTTCTCCGGAACAAAGAAGCAGGATATTTGCATTATTTTTTTCTGCCTGGCTGATTAAAACATCACATACATAGCTGATATTAACCAGAGACATGACAAAAGAATCTTTTGATTTCAGTGTCTTAAAAAATGATTTTGTACCATTGGTTGTTTTAAGTATTATACCCCTGCCTTTAAGGTCCATTTTTGAATATTCAAGCGGAGAATTCCCGAAATCAAAACCTTTTGGCGGTAATCCACCTTCTTCCCCGCAAAGAAGGTAGTCATTAAATATTTTTTTATACAAAAAAGCCTGTGTTTTATTTTTCGCAATAATTATTTCCCTGCATCCACCTGCAAGTAAAACAGACATTGTAGTAGTAGCTCTTATAATATCAATTACTGCGCACACATATCTTTGAATGTTAATATGCTTTAATTTCGGGTTAAAATCATTATTTAATATTACATCAATCAGCATAACTTATATCTTGTTTTTGTTTTTTAATGTTTTTTGTAAGAATATTAAAATCTGCTGAATTTTTTACCTGTAATTTTTTCATATGCAAGAACGTATCTTTCAGATGTTTTTTTTATTATTTCCTGCGGTAATTCAGGCGGAATAGAATTTCTGTCCCAGGAAGAATTTAAAAGATAATCCCTTACGAATTGTTTATCCATGCTTCTTTGCTGCTCTCCGGGTATATATTCATCTAAAAACCAGAATCTTGAAGAATCGGGAGTAAGCACTTCATCTGCAAGAATTATTTTGTCATCAGCATTTCCAAATTCAAATTTTGTATCAGCAATGATTATTCCCTTTTTTAAAGCATATTCACTTGCCTTTTTATACAATTTCAGACTTTTATCATGTATAAATTCAATAACATCTGTTCCAAATATTTTTTTTGCCTTGTTTATTGTAATCGCAATATCATGTCCGGAAACTTCCTTGGTTGTTGGAGTAAAAATAGGTTCGGGAAGTCTGTCAGCAAATTTCAAACCACTTGGCATGGCAAAATCACCTATTTTCCCGCTTTCATTGTATTCCTGCCATGCAGAGCCTGTAATATAGCCTCTTACAACACATTCTATTGGATAAATATTTGCTTTTTTAACCACAACAGATCTGTTTTTTAAAATATCCCTGAATTTTTTCAATTGTGCAGGAAACTTATCAAAATCAGTTTCAATCAGATGATTTTCAATGATATCGGATAAATAATTAAACCAGAAAACTGAAATCTGATTAAGCAAAATACCCTTATATGGAATAAGGGAAGGCAGAATATAATCAAAAGCTGAAATTCTGTCAGTTGTAACTATTAAAAGACTGCTGTCAAGCAAAAACATTTCCCTGACTTTACCGCTTTTAATCTTCTGCAAGTTTTCAAGTTCAACATTACCAATTAATTTCATATCAGCCTCCTGATATCTTTTTCTTTTAAAAATTTATCTTTATCTTTTTATTTTCAAATAAAAACTGATAATTTCCCCTGTTAAGCTTTCAAGAAGTTCAGGAGCATTTTCAATTGCATCCGAAAGATCCATGGGTTTATTTAAAATAGAGAAATTGCCGCAAAACAAACTGCTATCGCTTCTGCTTACCTGATTCCTGTCAACAAGAACAGACCCGTTTATAGTTATGACAGGAATATTATATTTTTTTGCAAGGTTTGCTACTCCGAATGCACTTTTTCCAAAAAATGTCTGTTTGTCAAATGCACCTTCGCCTGAAATTATCAAATCACAATCTTTTATTTTTTCTTCAAGTTTTGTAACATCAATTATTATATTAACTCCAATCCTTAACTTTGCATTTAAAAATGCAACCATTCCCCCACCCAGGCCTCCGGATGCTCCTGCACCTTTTAAATCTCTGATATTTTTGCCCAGATCATTTTTTATTATTTTTGCAAAATTTATAAGCCCCCGGTTTAACTGCCTTATCATTTCAAAATCTGCGCCTTTTTGTGCTGCATAAACATAAGCTGCTCCATTTTTACCGGTAAGAGGATTTTCAACATCACATGCACATTCATAAACTATATCAAGCGCTCCGGGAACTAAACCTGAAGTATCAATCCTTACAATTTTTGAAAGCTGTTTTCCGCCCAGACCAAGAAGTTTCCCGTTAATATCAAAGAACCTCACTCCCAGAGCCTGTGCCATTCCCATGCCGCCGTCATTTGTTGAGCTTCCGCCCAGACCCATTATAATTTTTTTACAACCCATATTTAAAGCACTTTTAATTAGCTGTCCGGTCCCGAAAGTGGTTGTTTCCATTGGATTTCTTCTATCATACGGCACAAGCCACAGTCCCGAAGCTGCAGACATTTCAATGACAGCAATATCATTTTCAATAATACCAAATCTGGCATTTATATTTTCCCCCAGGGGACCCATTACAGGAACTTCCAGATATCTTCCCTTCTGGCTTTCCACAAGGGTTTCTACTGTTCCTTCTCCGCCATCAGCCATTGGATTTGTTATAACTTCAATTGAACTGTCAATATCTTTAATAGCTTTTGCAATAATATTGCACACGGCATTTGCGCTAAGACTTCCTTTATATTTATCGCATGCTGCAACTATTTTCATTCCAAAATATTTTATCCAGTTTATGAAATATTATTCATGCATTACCATAAATTTATTAAATTCAAAATCTTAATTCATAAAACCTTAACATCTGTTATTTTGCTCTTTATTCTCTATTCACTACCATTAAATTAAGGTAAAAATATATTCAGAGCTTTTTTTGCCACCTTTATTTTAACCGGCAAATTACAATAAATATCTCCATCTGCCTGTACTCGAAGAGGTACTTTATTGTCTGAATTAAAATCTTCTGTAAAATCCTGTTCGATGATAACTTCGGCTGCAGTTCTGCTGTAAAATACATTTTTAAAATTAATATGCATTTTAACAAAAATAGCAAGAATATTTGCAATGGAGCTTAATTTATCCCTGCTCATAAACATACAGATATCAAGGACACCATCATCTATTGTTGCATCAGGGGCTATTTGAGCCATTGGAAAGCCGTAAGACCTTACATTACTTACTATACAAAAATATCCCTTGCATAAAACTTTTTCATCAGTAATTCTTAAGATAACTTCAACAGGTTTATAAGTAAAAAATGCCTTAAATCCATGATATATATAAGCTAAAATCTTAAATTTTTTCTTTAAATTTGGATTTAAGGCAGACAATGCTTTTACGTCAAAACCGCAGGAACACATCATTAAAAAATATTTTTCGTCATTTATAATGCCAAGATCTATTTCTCTTATATTTTCTTTTTTAAAAACATCCACCGCTTTTTTAATATAAAAAGGTATTTTCCTGTCTTTGGCAAAAGCATTTCCTGTACCTCTCGGTATAATGCCCAGTGGAATTTTAGTATAAGCAAGAACGTTTATGGCTTCATTAATTATTCCGTCTCCGCCGACTGCAACAACCATTTCTAAATCTTTATTGTCATTTAAATAATTTTTCAGCTTTTCTGCTGCTTCTCCAACTTTTGATGTTTCAATCTTTTCAATAAAAAAGCCCCGGTTTTTTAAAACATCCGAAACTTTTTTAATTATCCTTGCATTAATTCCGCTGGATAAGATATTGTAAAGCAATAATGTTTTGGCCATTATTTTTTTATGATAATTCAGTTTATTCCTGCTGTTGAAAGAGCATTTGAACAAATGCATTTGCGATCCTCGCTAATCTTCGGCATGACACTAAACAGCAGTTTTCTTAATTTTTCATTATTTTCCTTAAAAACTTTCATTACTTCATCATAAGTTACAGGCTTTATTTCAGGATGACCTTCAAGTCCTGTATCATAATCAGTTATCAGTGAAATATTTGCATAACAAATTTCAAGTTCTCTTGCAAGATAGCATTCAGGATACTGCGTCATATTTATTACTTCCCATCCAAAACCGGAATACCACCTGCTTTCAGCTCTGGTTGAAAATCTTGGACCTTGAACTATAACAACCGTTCCATGCTCATGGCATGATATATTCAGCTCTTTTGCACTTTCTATAATTAATTTTCTCAGATCCGGACAGTAAGGTTCCGCAGAGGATACATGATTTGTTTTCGGTCCGTCATAAAAGGTATCAATACGTCCCTTTGTTCTGTCAACAAACTGATCGCAAATTACAAAATCTCCAGGTTTTACCTGAGGCTGAAGGCTGCCGGCAGCGCATGGACCCATCAAATGCTTTACACCAAGCATATACATTGCATAAACATTTGCTCTGTAATTTATCATATGAGGCGGAATTGAATGCTCCCTTCCATGCCTTGGAATAAATGCGATATCTTTTCCTTCAAGTTCTCCGATTACTATCTTATCGGAAGGTGCCCCGTAAGGAGTATTCAAATAAAATTCCTGCTTAATATCAAGAAATGAATAAAAACCTGAGCCGCCAAATACACCTGTTGTAACTTGTGGAATTTTCGTCATAATCTGCCTCTCATTTAAAATTAATATTAATAATATAAAAAAACTCTTTAAACTTATGTGCTAAAAAATATTTATAACAGCAAATGCCAGCCGGTTATCGTGCAATAAATATATTATAAATTAAATTTCAATTAATCAATTTATTTTATCGGTGCAGTAAATCTGAAATATTTT
>JAMDDL010000010.1:5992-10143 GCA_023488645.1 Actinomycetota bacterium
ATATTAAACATTAAAACATTTCAAAGAATTGATTTTGTTGATGTTACATCTGATATTGAAAAAAAAGTCAGGCAGTCCGGCATAAAAGAAGGTTTATGCTGCTTATTTGTACCTCATACTACTGCAGGTATTACAATAAATGAAAATGCAGATCCTTCAGTAAGAAATGATATCAAGCTTAAAATTAACAGTTTAGTCCCTTACAGGGAAGCTTATACTCATAGTGAAGGAAATTCTGATGCTCATATAAAATCCACATTACTTGGATCTTCTCTTAATTTAATTATAGGTGGTGGAAGACTTGTACTTGGAACCTGGCAGGGAATTTATTTTTGTGAATTTGACGGTCCCAGAAATAGAAATCTTTATGTAAAAATTATTGCAGGTTAAAATTTAATTATTTTAAAATTTCAAAAACCTTGATATGACTTTATTTGACTCCTTAAACAAATCTGATAAAAATTCTGTAAGTTTTGCACCGCTTGCAGACAGAATGAGGCCTTTAAATCTTGATGATTTTGTTGGACAGGAACACCTTACCGGAAAAGGCAGAATTTTAAGACAGATGATAGAAAATGACAAACTTTATTCAATGATTTTATGGGGACCTCCTGGAAGCGGCAAAACTACAATTGCAAGAATTATAGAAGCAAATACAAAAAATAAATTCATTTCATTTTCAGCAGTCATAGCCGGAATAAAACAGATAAAGGAAGTTATGGATCTTGCTTCATATGAAATAAGGCATAGCAATATAAAAACTATATTATTTATTGACGAAATCCACAGATTTAACAAGGCACAGCAGGATGCTTTTCTGCCATTTGTGGAAAAAGGCACAATAATATTAATAGGTGCTACAACAGAAAATCCATCCTTTGAGGTAAATTCTGCTTTGCTTTCAAGATGTAAAGTTTTCATATTGAACAAGCTTACCGAAGAAAATATTATGAAGCTTTTAGTAAAGGCAGTTAAGGACAAAATAAACGGATTTGGAAGTTACAATTTCAAAATCGAAGAAAATGCCTTAAGCTTCATTGCGCAATTTTCAGATGGTGATGCAAGAATTGCATATAACATACTTGAACTTGCATTTAACAGTCTTGAAGCAAAAGATAAGGAAGTACCAATAAATTCAAGTATGATTGAATCTATAATTCAAAAAAAAGCTTTGCTTTATGATAAAAACGGAGAAGAGCATTTTAATTTAATTTCTGCACTTCACAAAAGTATGCGCGGAAGTGATGCAGATGCATCTGCTTACTGGGTTTTGCGCATGATTGAAGGAGGGGAAGATCCTTTATATATTATCAGAAGAATTGTAAGATTTGCTGCAGAAGACATAGGACTTGCAGATACTAATGCTCTTGCAGTGTCTATTGCTGCAAAAGACAGTTTTGAATTCATAGGGCCTCCGGAAGGTTATCTTGCCATCATTGAGGCTGCGATATATTGCGCATTAGCCCCGAAAAGCAATGCCTTGTACAGCGCATACAATAAAGTGATGGAAGACATCAGACAGTATCTTTCACTTCCTGTTCCAATGCATATAAGAAATGCTCCGACAAAATTAATGAAAGATGCAGGTTACGGTAAGGGATATAAATATCCTCATAACTTTGCAAATGCAATTGTAAACCAGTCTTATCTTCCTGAAAAATTAAAGGGCAGAAATTATTATGAACCTGGCGAGAGAGGTTTTGAAAAAATATTAAAAGAAAGGTTATTAAAAATCAGGCAGTACAAGAGCAGGTTGCCTGAAGATTAAATAAGATGATTATTAATCAGCAATTCTGCTATTTGCACAGCATTTAATGCAGCACCTTTTCTTAGCTGGTCTCCCACGCACCATAAACAAATACCATTTTCAGAAGACAGATCTTCCCTGATTCTTCCAACAAATACATTATCCTTATCTGATGAGTCAAGAGGTGTCGGATAAATCATATTTTTAAAATCATCCATAACTGTAACTGACGGAGCGTTTTCAAGAGCTGCTCTGCATTCCTGCACCGTTAATTTTTTTTCCGTTTCAATCATAACAGATTCGGAATGTGATGTAAGAACAGGAACCCTTACAGCGGTTGCAGCAATTTTTATATCATTATCCCCAAATATTTTCCTTGTTTCATACACCATCTTCATTTCTTCTTTTGTATATCCGTTATCCAGAAAAACATCAATATGAGGAATTACATTAAATGCAATCCTTGCAGGAAATACTTCACATTTTATTTCATCTTCTCTTCTGAAGATAATTTTTTCAGTTTGTTCCTTAAGTTCAATTATTCCCCTTGCTCCTGCACCCGAAACCGCCTGATAAGTAGAAACTATAATCCTTTTTATTTTTGAAAGATCATATAATGGTTTAAGGGCAACAACCATAATTATTGTTGAGCAGTTTGGATTGGCAATGATGCCCTTGTGTTTAAAAATATCATCAGCATTAACTTCAGGAACTACAAGAGGTATATCCGGGTCCATTCTGAATGCACTGCTGTTATCCACAACAACTGCTCCGCTGTCCACAGCATACTTTGCAAATTCCAGTGAACGCGATGCTCCGGCAGAGAATAATGCAATATCAGTATTTTTAAAGGAATCTTTGCTTAACTGTATGACCTCGAATTCCTCGTCTTTAAATTTAAATTTTTTATTTACCGATCTGGCAGATGCAAGTCCTGTCAGATTTTTAACCGGAAATTTTCTTTCTTCAAGAATTGAAAGAAAAACACTACCCACTGCGCCGGTTACACCTGCTATTGCAACATTGTATTCTTTCAAATTAAACCCCTGATTATAAAAATAATATAAAAAAACAAATTTTTATTTATAATTTTTGTTTATCAAGCCCGAATGCATTATGCAGTAATTTAACTGCTTCCTTTACTCTTTCCTTTCTGATTACACAGGAAATAATAATAGGTGAAGTTGAAATCATCTCAATATTTATGCCTTTGTCACCAAGAGCTGAAAACATGGCTGCAGCAACCCCGGGATGAGACTTCATACCGGCGCCTACTATTGATACTTTTGCTATTTCCGTATCTATTTCAATATTTTTAATTTCAAGCTTATGTTTTAATTCCTCCATTACTTTCCTGCCGGTATTTAAATCCTCATTTTTTATTGTAAATGAGATTGCTGCAATTCCTTTTTCTCCAACATTCTGAACAATCATATCTATGTTTATATGTGCCTTTGCAAGCTCCTCGAATAACTTTGCTGCAATTCCAGGCTTATCGGGAATGCCAAAAACAGAAATCTTCACCTGATTAGTATCATAAGAAACACCGGCCACAACTGCCTTTTCCATTTTTTCATTTAAATTTTCAGTATCCATAATCCAGGTCCCTTCATTATTGTTAAAGCTTGATCTAACATGAATTACAACTCCATGATTTTTTGCAAATTCAACCGCTCTTAAATGCAAAACTTTTGCTCCTGAAGATGCCAGCTCAAGCATTTCATCATATGAAAGTATTTTTATTTTCATTGCATCTGAAACCACGTTTGGATCAGTAGTAAATACTCCGTCAACGTCAGTAAAAATTTCACAATATTTTGCATTAAGTGCAGCAGCAACAGCTACTGCTGTCGTATCTGAACCCCCACGTCCAAGAGTAGTTATATCATTAGCATCAGTAATCCCCTGAAAACCTGCAACAATTACAATATTACCCTTTTCAAATTCTGATACAATCCTGTCTTTTTTTACTGTAAGTATTTTTGCATCAGAAAAAACATCATCGGTAGAAATGCCGACCTGATATCCGTTAAGTGAAACCGCCCTGCCGCCTTTTTCTGTTATTGCAATTGCCAGAAGAGCTGCTGAAACCTGTTCCCCTGTTGAAAGAAGCATATCCATCTCCCTGCGGGGCGGATTTTTTGAAATTTTTGATGCAAGCTCAATAAGCTCATCAGTGGTATCTCCCATCGCTGAAACTGTAATTACCACATTATTTCCTTCACTTTTAGATTTGATTGCTCTGTCTGCAACATTTTTTATTTTTTCAATGGTGCCAACTGAAGTACCGCCAAACTTCATTACAATTATATTTTTATTCATGCTGCTTAATCCGTTTTAAATATAAAAATTTATAATTTTAGCAATTATATAATAAAATCATATATGTGCAAGATTGAAAGAA
>JAMDDL010000010.1:10236-13304 GCA_023488645.1 Actinomycetota bacterium
TTCTATTTATAAACAGCCAATATGTTTTCCAGAGGTATATCATTTGTAAGATAGTGTGACGGACCTAAAATAATACCGGTATTTTTTTTGAATAACTTTTTTATCCTACTTACTTCATTTCTAATGACAGCCGGATTACTTTTTGCCAACAGTTTCTGAGCGTCAATTCCTCCATGAAAGCAAATATATTTGCCAAAATTCTCATTCAAACCTTCCAAATCCATTTCCCTTGCAGATGTCTGAACAGGATCAAGTATGTCAACCCCCATATCGATCAAATCAGGAATTATTTCTGAACAATTTCCGCATATATGAAAACTTATCATAACATCGTATTTCTTTATTTCCTCAATTATTCGCACAAACCACGGTTTATAATATGATCTCCAGACTTCTGCAGATATCATAAGACCGTCTTGAGTAGCAAAATCATCCCATATTCCGTATAGATCAAGCCTGTCTCCTATTGCATCAAGGTTTTTAATTGTAAAATCAAGATAAAATTCACCTATCTTATCTATAAGTGTTTTTGCAAAAAACCTGTTAGATAATAAATCCATAAGCATGTTTTCAAAACCCCTCATAAAAATAGATGTCATAAAAATACTGTTAAAACAAAAAGTATTGATGAAATATATATCAGATCTTTTTAAAAATTGAGGATTTATCTCTTTCTGCTCTTCAAAGCTCTCTTTTTTAGCAGTAACGACCCGTTTATATGTGCCGAAATCAAACCAGCCGGTTTCCGGAAATTTATATTTTCTTAATTCATCAGGTGTTTCTATTTTGGCAAGCGGTGGATTTTTATGAAAAATTATTTCCTTGCCACTACCCAAATATATGTATTCCGGTTTGATGCCCCAAATAAAGAAATGGTTGGGCTCGTAGATAGCTTCAAAGCTGGGACCTGCATATTTCGGTATGTAAGTTGTAAAAGCACCCAATGTTTCTCCATCAGAAAATATATCTGCCCCAAGTATTTCTATCATTTTTTCCCAATCATTCTCAAGATCTTTAAGTTTGAAATGGTTTATTAGTTTTTCATTTACTGCAGGCACAGCTCTAAACATAAGAGGAATTTTTGGGTTATCTCTATGTCTTATACAATTTAAAACCAGATTTTTTGTATTCATTCATTCCTTTAAAATAAAAGATTACAATTAAAAAAGATTAATAAAAAAAGAGTTGCCGCTTTTAATCAAAAAATCTAATTATGGTATGCAATTTCACCCGAGATAATTGAAGCTACTATATTTAAATCATTGTCAAGCACTATGAGATCCGCATCTTTCCCCTTTTCTATCGAACCCTTTTTCCCTAACATTTTTAAAAATCTTGCAGGACTGTAAGTTGCCATCCTGATAGCATCTTCGATATCTGCAACCTTAAAATTAACAATGTTCCTGACTGCATCATCAAGCAATATAGTGCTTCCAGCCAAAGTACCATCATTAAGTGTGGCAATCTTGTTTTTCAGATTTATATCAAGCGCTGCTGAGTTATATCTACCGTCTTCTAATCCTGTAGCTCTTATTGAATCCGATACAAGAATTATATTTGAAGGATTCTTTAAAGATAGAACGAGTTTTAATACAGGCGGAGCAATATGAATTCCATCCGCAATAATTTCCACGCTGATATTTTTTTCCAGTAAAGCACTGGTAATAATTCCGGGGTCCCTGTGGTGAATAGGCTTCATCGCATTAAAAATATGTGTTATGTTTGAAACACCATATTTATAAACCTTGCATGCTTTCTCATATGAAGCCATTGTATGACCCGCAGAAACAGCTACATTATTTTCTTTTAAGATTTTTATTAATTCTTCTGCCCCTTCCATTTCAGGAGCAACAGTCATGTTCTTTATATAACCTTTTGATTCTTTTAAAATTTCTAAAAGTATACCTGCATCGGGCATTAAAATATAATCATCATTCAAACCGCCCTTCATTTTTTTATTCAGAAAGGGTCCCTCAAGATTTATTCCAAGTATTTTGGGAGCTTTTAACTCTGAGACAGCAGTAATGATGGTTTTTATTGAATAAATCAGTATATCCACCGGTGCACAGGATAAAGTCGGTAAAAATCCGGTTACGCCATGTTTTAATAAATTGGCAGCGATAACTTTAATGCCCAGAACATCAGCGTCGATAAAATCATAACCCCATCCCCCGTGGATATGTATATCGATATAACCCGGAGATATAATACATTCATTATAATTAAAAATTTGAAAACAGTTATCGGTAATGTTATTCAAATTAAAAGTTACATCAGAGATAATCCCTTTTTCTGATATTACCGCACCCTTCTTTATGACTCCATTATTTAAAAATATATTTCCGATAAATGCATTATCCTTTTTCATTGTATTTCATTATTGTTTATTAATCTTTTTGCTAAAAAGAAGAAATAACATTTATATATATTTTATCTGGTCCCGGTATTTCTTAACTAAGCCGCCATTGAATTCAGCACTTCCATCAAGATTTGCACTCATGAAAACAGGAGGTTCGATTCCTTTTTCAACAAGTTTTTCCACAACATTTACAATAGCCGCATTGACTATCAGACATCCACTTATTGTTGAAGTAGGGCCAACTTTTTGCTTCATTCCTTTGACTTCCACGCAAGCATCACCTATAATCCCGCAATTGTCAATTACAACATCGGGATCTATCTCATGCAGTTTTTTCCCGCTGGGATGTCTTGATTTTATTGATTTTGAAAATGAGAGATTAGTTATTACTATCAGTTTAGCACCTATTTCTTTGCATGCCATTGCAGCTTCAATTGGAACAATATTTCTCCCGGAAACGGAATGTATTATAATTGCATCTTTATCCGTTATTTTAGAGTTTTCAATTATTATCCTTCCGTATCCTTCCAGATTTTCAACTTTTGTTGTAATTGTCACCGGTTTTACTGTTACAACCAGGTCTGGCGGAAAAATTGGGTTTATCAGCATCAATCCGCCCGCCCTGTAAAACAATTCTTCTGATAAAATGCCCGCATGTGTAGCCCCAAATACATAAACAGAGCCTTTATTTAGTATGCAATTAGTAATA
>JAMDDL010000072.1 GCA_023488645.1 Actinomycetota bacterium
ATAAGTCTGTGGTTGATTTCAGTACAAATGATATTTTAAATAAAGAGCAAAAATTAACAAAATTCATATCAATCGAAGATACCTGATCAAATATATTTTAAGAATTCTTTAAAAATTTATTTTATTAATATTAAAAAAGAAAAGGTATGTATTGGCACAAATAATAAATTTAGCAGATTTAAAAGACAATTATTTTGAAAAAAGTAAAAACATACTGGTCATAGGTTTTTTTGACGGCATTCATAAAGGTCATCAAAGCATTATCAAGAAATGTATAAGAAGAGCAAAAATTGTGAATGGATTAAGCATTGTTCTTACTTTTGATATTCCCCCTGTTAATTTAATAAGCGGTCAGAAAACAAAAAAACTTATAATGCCTTTTGAAGAAAAAATAAGAATGATAAACAATATGGGAGTTGATTATATTATAAGTGTAAATTTTAACAGGGAATTTGCAAATTTAAGCAAAATAGATTTTTGCCGTAAAATAATTCTTGAAAAGATTAATGCCGGTGAAGTATTTATAGGTGAAAATTTCAGATTCGGAAAGAGTGCGGAAGGAGATTTCCTGTTTTTAAAAAATTTTTTAAAGGAAAATGGCAGGATTGCCCATGCTGTTAAATTACTTAAGATAAACAATATTGTTATATCAAGCACTATTATCAGAGATTTTTATGACAGCGGGAATATTGATAAAATCAGATTATTTCTTGGCCGTTATCCTTCAATTGAAGGAACCGTTCAGAAAGGTTTATTGAGGGGAGCAGAACTTGGCTTTCCAACAGCTAATATAGAAGTAGACGACTCATATATTATACCAAAAAATGGAGTTTATATCGGGAAAATAAAAATCCAGAATTCAAATAAATTTCTTCCGTCAATTATAAATATAGGAAATAATCCTACTTTCGGATACAGAAAAACTTTAGTTGAAGCCCATATTTTAAATTTTAAAAATAATATTTATTCAAAAAAAATAACTATTATATTTTTAAAATACTTAAGAGATGAAAGAAGGTTTAATCTGATACATGACCTGGTAAATCAAATTAATGAGGATATAAAAAGCTCTGTCAATTTTTTTAAATCACAAAAAAAATCTTAAAAATATTTTTATAAAGTAAACTTATATGAAAAATTTCTTAATAATATAATAATAAAATGTTAAAATTATATTTTGGGGTAAAAGTTTAACAGGAACAATAGGAAATTTTTATTGACTTATTTTAAAAAAATACGTAATAATTATTATTTGTGTTAAAGTATGTGTTGAGAGTAATTAATAATATTTTTAAAGGGGTGAAAGTAGAAGTTGTCCATTACAAAAACAGATAAACAAAACCTTATTGAAAAATTCAAGATTCATGAAAACGATACAGGATCTGCCGAAGTCCAGATTGCAATTCTGACTACAAGAATAAACCGGTTAAATGAACATTTAAAATTAAATAAGACTGATCATGCTTCAAGGAGAGGTCTTGTAATGATGGTTGGCAAGAGAAAAAGATTAATAGAGTATCTTAAAAGTCATGATCTGGCAAAATACAAAAAATTAATAAAAGATTTAGGTTTAAGAAAATAATTTAAAGGTCGGGAGGTCCTCTTATATTTGGAAAATATTTCTGATTTAAATATTGAAAATAGTAAAGAAAAAAGCGTTAAAATTGATATTGGCGGCAAGACAATAAAATTTTCAACCGGAAAGCTTGCAAAACAAACAAACAGTTCTGTTCTGGTTGAGTATGGAAACAGCGGAGTACTTGTTACTGCAGTAATGTCTGAAGATGCGGAAAAAAGTTATGATTTTTTCCCTCTCGTTGTTGATGTAGAAGAAAGAATGTATGCTGCAGGCAAGATCCCGGGGGGATTTTTTAAACGTGAAGGAAAAGCATCAGATAAGGCTATATTAACATCAAGACTTACAGACAGGCCTTTAAGGCCATTGTTTGATAAAAATCTTCGCAATGAAGTGCAAATAGTTGCAACGATTCTGTCAGTTGACCAGATTAATCCTTATGATATTCTTGTCATGAACGGAGCCTCAATGGCTTTAACCATTTCAGATATTCCCTTAGACGAGCCTATTGGTGCCGTAAGAATAGGAAAGATAAAGGAAAAATACATAATTAACCCTGATTATGAGGAAATAGAAAAATCAAGCATTGATATTATTATTGCAGGAACGGAGAGTGCAATATTAATGGTTGAGGCAGGATGCAGTGAAGCAAGTGAGGAGACAATTATGGAAGCCATTGAAATTGCTCACAATGAAATCAGGAAGTTAATTAATGCACAAAAAGATTTCAAACAATTAATTGGTAAAAAAATTCAGGAAGGCTGCAGATTTGAATTAAACTGTGATGTAAAAAACAGGGTTAATGAGCTTGCACGCTCAAGAATGCAGGAAATATTAAATTATATTGCACAAAAGGCAAAATCCGGTGAAATGATTGACATACTGGAGGAAACAAAAAAAGGTTATTTTCAGGATGAGCTAAAAATAATAAATGAGGATGTAAAAACAAAACTTATTGAGGAGTTTCCTGATGAATCTGAAAGTATTTCATACAGCTTAAAGGATCTTGAAAGAACACTGGTAAGAAAAATGATACTGGAAGACGGAATAAGGCCTGATGGCAGAAAACCTGACGAGATAAGGAAGATTACATGTGAAGTCGGGCTGTTTCCTGCAACAACACACGGGACAGGTTTATTCACCAGGGGTAAGACTCAGGCTTTAACAATTCTTGCTTTAGGCTCCATGAAGGAATCACAAAAAATAGATAGCATAGACTCTGAAGAGTTTAAAAGATTTATGCATCATTATAATTTTCCAGCATTTTCAACCGGAGAAACCGGTGCTTTCAGAGGTCCCAGAAGAAGAGAAATCGGGCACGGGGCACTTGCTGAACGTGCTCTTAAACCAATGATTCCTGATAAGGAAACATTTCCATATTCAATAAGGCTTGTTTCAGAGATACTTGAATCAAATGGTTCAACATCCATGGCAAGTGTATGCGGTTCAACTTTAGCTTTAATGGATGCAGGAGTTCCAATATTAAATCCTGTTTCAGGAATTGCAATGGGTTTAATAAAGGATGAAGCCAGTGAAAATTTTGTAGTACTGTCAGATATTCAGGGTGTTGAAGATTTTTATGGAGATATGGATTTTAAGATAGCAGGGACAAAAAATGGAATAACTGCTCTTCAAATGGATATAAAAATAAAAGGCATTTCTGTTGATATCATAAAAAAAGCTATTTACAAGGCACAGGCAGGAAGAATCTTTATTTTAAATAAAATGCTTGAAGCAATACCAAAATACAGGGAGAAATTATCAGAAAGTGCTCCAAAAATCACTACCTTTAGAGTTCCAAAAGAAAAAATTGGTGAAATAATAGGTCCTGGCGGTAAAAACATCAAAGCAATTAAAGAAGAATTTGATCTTGAAGCAATTGAACTATATGATGAAGATAACGAGGGAGTTGTTGAAATTGTTTCTCCGGATGAAAATAATGTATTTCTTGCCAGAAAAAAAATTGAAGCTTTGCTTAAAGGAATTGATGACATAAATGTCGGCGATGAATTTTTAGGCACAGTAGTTGGAATTACAAAATTTGGAGCATTTATAAATATTATTCCTGGAATTGACGGGCTGCTTCATATTTCCAAAGTTACCGATAAGAGGATTGATAAAGTAGAAGATTTTCTCAAATTAAATGAAAAAATACTTGTTAAAGTTTCCTCTATCGATAAAAAGGAAAGAAAAATCTCTCTGGAAAGAGCCTGAAAATATCTGTAAATTTTCATGAGAGGTTAAATTTTGAAGGCATTTACAATTTTATGATAGGGGCAAATTATTGGATAAGGCTTAGGTGTTGAGAAAACCATTTGAAGGCGGAGCGGGCATGGTTCCTCTCAAAAGAGGAGAGCGAAGCCTGAAATCTGAGCAAACTTTGACTCGCTGGGGCAAAGCTTGCGTGTTTTCGAAGCACCTAAGCCGTTGATAATTGTAGCATTACTTATATTTCGATCACGAAAAAGGAAATGCTAACTTAAATTTTAAAATTTTTACAGGAAAGATTAATATAATTGCTTGAATAGTTTAAATTTAGAAAATTATGAAGTTACCGAACTTGAAAATGGAATAAGGATCATAAGTGAACACATTCCTTATTTCAGATCAATTTCACTTGGAATCTGGGTTGCCAGCGGTTCAAGAAGTGAATCTGTAAAGTTAAATGGTATTACTCATCTTATCGAACATCTTCTTTTTAAGGGAACCAAAAAGAGATCAAACAGGGAAATAGCTATTGAATTTGATTCGATAGGTGCAGATTTCAATGCTTTTACAGATAAGGAAAATTCATGTTTTTATTGTGATTTTATTGATACTCATCTTAATAAATGTGCTGAACTTCTGTTTGATGTTGTATTAAATCCTTCCTTTCTGCTGGAAAACTTATATACTGAAAAAAAAATAATTCTTGAAGAGATAAAAATGATTGAAGATACACCTTCAGAAGATATCTTTAATTATTTTTATGAGCTGGTTTTAAATAATCACCCCTTAAGTCTTTCAATTCTTGGCACAAGAGAATCACTTCAAAATATTCTGATAAATGATATTTGGGATTATTTCAATAAAAGATTTGTTTTTAAAAATATTGTTGTATCAGCGGCAGGCAATATAAAACATAATGATCTGGTGGAGGCTGTTAAAAAAAATACTGCCGGTCTTGCTTTTAATGGATTTAATAAAAAGGAGATTATTGAAAAAAAAGAACCTGAAATCAAGAGCAGTTTAAAAATAGTAAAAAAGAAAATAAAATCTGCTAATATATGTTATGGAGGAATTGGATGCAGAAGGTCAAGTTCAGACAGATACCCTCTTACTGTTTTAATGAATCTTCTTGGCGGAAGTATGAGCAGCAGATTATTTCAAAAAATAAGGGAAGATATGGGACTTGCATATTCGATTTTTGCAGGCAATACCCAATATACAGATACCGGTATTATTGATATTTATGCAGCAAGCGATCCTTTAAATGCACAAAAGGTTATAGAAATAATTAGCAAGGAAATAGAAGATATCAGGAAAAACTCAATGAATGAAATTGAACTTGACAGAGCAAAGGAAAATATAAAAGGAGGAATAGTTTTAAATATAGAGGAAATCAGCTCAAGGATGTTCCGTTTCGGCAAAAGCCTTTTAGTAGATAATCAGGTTTTGCCTATTAATGAAATTTTAAATAAAATAGATATGGTTACCATAAGTGATATCCATGATACTGCCGTCAAATATTTTGATCCTGAAAGAAAAAATATAGTGATTCTGGGGGAAGTGGATAAAAAAATTTTTAAGGAGTTAAAATGAAAAAAATTGCCTTATTTGGAATTTGCGGAAAAATGGGAAAGTCAATGCTGTCCGAACTGATTATGGAAGAAGATATCAGTATAGTAGCAGGATTTGACAGGATAAATATTGGCACTGACATAGGAGTTCTGGCAGGAAGAGAAATTTCGGGAGTTAAGGTTACTGATAACTATGAAGATATAAAGATTGCCAAACCTGATTTGATAATAGATTTTACAGGTCCTGAAATAGTGTATAAAAACGTCTTATGGGCGATTGAAAATAAGCTTGATATTATTGTAGGTGCCACAGGTTTAAAAAAAGAGGAAGTTGAAAATATAAGGAAAAAAGCTGTTAAATCCGCAAGTAAAATATTTATTGTTCCAAACTTTTCAGTTGGAGCTGTTTTGATGATGATATTGTCATCTCTTGCTGCTCCTTATTTTGAGAATTGCGAAATAATTGAAATGCACCATGATAAAAAAAAGGATGCACCCTCAGGAACAGCCATAGCAACTTCAATGGCAATCAGTGAGAAGAAAAATTTTAATTTAACCAGGTTTTTACCATTTGAAAAAGAAACACTTGAAGGCAGCCGCGGAGCATTTTCTGACGGCATTCACATACACAGTATAAGGCTTCCAGGTTTGCTTGCACATCAAAGTGTTATTTTCGGGTCAAAAGGGCAAACTCTTATTATTAAACATGACAGTATTGACAGATCTTCTTATTATCCGGGTTTGATACTTGCAATAAAAAACATTGACAAACTTCCTGTTTTTTCTTACGGGCTTGACAGTCTTATTAAAATTTAAAAATTTATTATCTTTATTATATGTGGAGGTTAAAATGATTGATTTGGGTGAAGTTATAACAGCAATGGTTACTCCATTTAATAATGATTATGATATAGACTGGCAGTCAACAGACAAGCTGATGGATTATCTTGTTGAAAATGGAAGCGACAGTTTACTGCTTGCCGGGACAACAGGGGAATCCCCGACTTTGACAGATGATGAAAAAATTGAACTGTTCAAGTTCGGCAGGAAAAAATTTCAAGATAAAATTAAGATAATTGCAGGAACAGGTACAAACAATACTTACCATACTGTTGAATTATCAAAAAAAGCACGGGCAGCCGGCGCAGATGCCTTGCTTTTAGTTACACCTTATTACAACAAGCCAACACAATCCGGTTTGGTAAAGCATTTTGAAACGGTCTCAAACTCCGTTGATATTCCGATTATTGTATACAATGTACCTTCAAGAACATGCTGTAATATTAATTCAAAAACATGCGTGACGATCTCAGGATTAAAGAATATTATAGGGATAAAGGAAGCAAGTGCAGATTTAAGACAAATTGCAGAAATTATAAGAGATACTGATAAGGATTTTAAGATTTACAGCGGAAATGACGGTGACACATTTGCAATAGTAGCACTTGGCGGAGCCGGAGTTATAAGCGTTGCTTCACATATAATAGGCAGGGAAATTAAGGAAATGATTGGATTTATAAAAAAAGGCAGTATTGCTGCTGCTGCAGATATGCATAAAAAATATCTTGATATATTTTATGGTATTTTTATGACTACAAGCCCTATTCCAATTAAAAAAGCTTTAAATCTTAAGGGGATAAATGTGGGTCCGTTAAGACCGCCGTTATATAATATGGAACCAGCGGAAGAAGAAACTTTTAGCAAATTACTTTCAAAATATAATATAATATAATATAAAATAAAATATCATAATTTTTTTTATTAATTATTTTTAACAAGTAAGTAGTATTATTTAAGAAAATTTTCAGGACTTTTAATCATGTCAAAAAGATCAAGTATAAAACTGATACCTCTCGGAGGATTTAATGAGATAGGGAAGAACATGATGGTACTTGAAAAAGATGAAGATATGATTATTATAGACTGCGGTGTTATGTTTCCTGATGAGGATTTTCCGGGCGTTGATTACATTATCCCTGATTTTTCTTATGTAAAAAGAAATGTTAATAAGCTCAGGGCAATAATAATAACTCACGGGCATGAAGACCATATAGGCGGAATTCCATTTCTTTTTAAAGAAGTTATGGCTCCGGTTTATGCTACAAAGCTAACTAAGGGTTTAATAGAATTAAAGTTGAATGAACACCAGATTTTTGAGGGCGTCCAGCTTAATGAAATTGATGAAGATGATATGTTAAACATAGGACCGTTTACTATTGAATTTTTCAGAGTAAGTCACAGCATTCCGGATACAATAGGTATTGCAATTAAAACTGATGTTGGAACAATACTGCACAGCGGAGATTTTAAATTTGATCAAAGTCCTCTCGATGGGAAGATAACTGAATTTTCAAAAATAGGTACTTATGGCAGAGAAGGAGTTCTTGTTCTTCTTTGTGATAGTACTAATTCCGAAGAAGAAGGTTTTACATTATCTGAAAGAGATGTCGGGAAAACTCTTCTTGAAAAATTTACTCAAGCAGAAGGAAGGGTGATAGTTACTACATTTTCTTCACATATTCATAGAATACAGCAGATAGTGGATATGTCGGAAAAGTTTCAGAAAAAGCTTGCAATTTCTGGAAAATCATTGCTTAAAACTATAAAAATTGCATGTGAACTTGGTTATCTGAAGATACCGGAGGATCTGATTATTCCAATCAATAAAATAGATGAGTATCCATTGAAAAAAATTACCATACTTGCAACAGGAACACAGGGTGAGCCTCTTTCGGCCTTATATAAAATGGCTGTAAACGAGCATAAAAGGATTCAGATAATGAAAAGCGATATGGTAATTATCTCAGCTTCGCCAATTCCCGGAAATGAAAAAGCCATTGCAAATATAATAAATATGCTTATTAAACATGGTGCAGATGTATATTATGAATCAATAGCGGGAGTTCATGTCTCCGGTCATGCTGCACAGGAAGAAATTAAAATGATGATAAATCTTGTAAGGCCAAGATATTTTATTCCTATTCATGGTGACAACATGCATAAAGTTCAAAATGGAAAAATTGCACAGGAAGTAGGAATTCCTGAAGAAAATATCGTAATTGCTCAAAACGGAGATGTAATAAAAATCAATTCTAATCTTTGCAGGGTATCAAAAAATATTGATACGAGAACAATTTATGTTGATGGTCTTGGATTTGGAGATATTGATGATATTGTTTTAAGAGACAGAAAACTGCTTTCAAGAGATGGAGTTGTTTTAAATATAATAGGCGTTGATTTAAAAAAGGAAGAAATTTTCTGTGAACCGGATTTAACATTTAAGGGAGTTACTTTTTTGGAAAATTTTGACTCTATAATTAAAGAATGTAAAAATGTAGTTACAGAAGCTGTAAACAACTGTTTTAAAAATAATATAACAACAGCTTCAACTATTGAAAAATATGCAAATGACCGTCTGGAAAAGTACCTTATTAAAAAAATAAGATTAAAGCCTGTAGTAATTACTAAAATATTATCAAATTAAGCATATTTTTCTTTAATTAAAGTTTTTAAAAATATTTATATTTTTGATATTTGATCTCTAAAAAAATGACTGCAAATAATATTAAACACAATAAAAAATCCCAATCTGAATTAAGTAAGAAAAAATATAAAACTGATGAAACTGCTGCTGCAAAGAATTATATCAGAAGCAGAAGGGAATTATATGGAATAATAATAATAATGGTTTCCATATTGTTTTTTATCAGCCTTTTTGTTAAGGGTGAAAGCGGAGTAGTTCTCAAATATATAAATTATTTTTTATCATATTTGTTTGGTGTGGAAAAATATATTTTTTCACTTTTAATTCTTGCCTGGGGTATAGGATTTTTTATAAAAAAATCTTCATTTTTTAAGATAAGACTAAGCTTTGGTTCCCTGCTTTTTTTTCTTTCACTGTCAGGTCTGCTTGCTATAAGCAGTAACATAAATAATATTTTTGATGAAATTTTTATAAGAAGCCATGGCGGAATAACTGGTTCCGGGATATACTACGGATTTTTTAAAATTACAAATAAGGCGGGAGCAGTTACAATCCTTTCATTTTTACTGATAATCTCATTGCTAATAATCACAAATGTTTCCTTAATAGAGATAATCAGGAAAATTTCCGAAGGATACAGAGAAAAAAGACAAAAAAGACTGGAAGAAGGAAGAGATAAAGAAGTTTTTCCTCATTCAGAAAAAGATTCAATTGAATTAAGCGGAGATAAGGATTTTGTAAAAGTAAAATATATTGAAAATATTGAACAGGACTTAAATGATTCAGCTTATAAGAAAAACGGGAAAATAACTGCTAAATTTCCATTTATTACCGATCATGTAAAAAAGTCAACTTTAAATGCTGAAAATGAAGTTGAAATAAAAGATGATGTTTTAATGAGAACCATGCCTGAAAAAACAGGACAGTACACAAAACAGCCTGCGACAAAAATCAGTAAGGAATCGCAGCTTGAGATGTCCATTCCTCAAGAAGAAAGCGAGGATGCAAATTACAAACTGCCGCCGGAAAGTTTGCTGAAAAAATCAAAAACTCTTTCCCCAAGTTTGTATAAACAGGATATAAAAGAAAATATTTTTATTTTAAATAATCTTTTCAGGGATTTTAATCTTGCAGCAAAAGTAAGTTCAGTTGTAAGAGGTCCTTCTGTGACTTTGTATGAACTGACACTTTCTCCGGGAGTGAAAGTTCAGCGCCTGTTAAGTCTTGAAGATGATTTTTGTGTTGCGCTTGGCTCTTCGGATATCCGTATTTTAACTCCCATCCCAGGTAAATCAGCCATTGGAATTGAGGTTCCAAATAAAATAAAAAGCATTGTTACGCTTGGTGATGTTTATTCACTTTATAATTCTCCTGTTTCAAAGGAAATATTAAGAGTACCGCTGGGGAAAAATTTATCAGGAGACGTTGTTTATATGGATATAAATCATATGCCTCATTTGCTTATTGCTGGAGCAACCAATTCAGGTAAAAGTTCATGCATTAACAGTATTGTCATATCGCTTTTATTAAAAATTAAACCTTCGGAAGTTAAATTTATAATGATAGATCCGAAAATGGTCGAACTTAGCATTTATAACGGGATACCGCATCTGCTTGCTCCTGTGGTTGTAAATCCTAAAAAAGCTTCAACAGCTCTTTCATGGGCTGTAGATGAAATGGAAAACAGGCTTAAAGTATTGTCAGATTACAATTGTAAGAATCTTGAACAGTTTAACAGTGAGGTTGAAAAAAATAAGTCAAGAGATCCGCATTTAGTCAAACTGCCGTATGTACTGATAATAATAGATGAACTGGCTGATCTGATGATAGTCTCAGCATCAGAAGTTGAAGAAAGCATAAACAGAATTGCGCAAATGGGGCGCGCGGTTGGCATACATCTGATAATTGCGACCCAAAGACCTTCAGTAAATGTTATTACCGGAGTAATAAAGGCAAATATTCCATCAAGAATTGCATTTAATGTTGCATCTAATACTGATTCAAGGGTTATATTGGATATACCCGGAGCTGAAAAACTTATAGGCAGAGGCGACATGCTTTATTCTCCCGTTTCATTTTCCAGACCGGAAAGAATTCAGGGAGCATTTGTTACAACGGGAGAAATAGAGATAATAACTGATTATATCAAAGACCAGAAAGGTTCTTCATATCTTAAAGATATTTTTGAAGCTGATGTTAAAATTGGAAAAAAGGAGATGGAAGATGATCCTTTAATATATGAAGCGCTTGAAGTATTTATTGAATTTGCACATGCTTCTGCATCATTGCTTCAAAGAAGGTTAAGAATAGGTTATTCCAGAGCTGCACGAATTGTTGATCAGCTTGAAAACAGGGGATTTATAAGCGGCTATGATGGTGCAAAACCAAGAGAAGTTTTAATTTCAAGGGAAGATTTTTTAAAATTTAAAAAAGATATGGGAATGGACAGGGAATGAAGTCTGCAATAATCTGTATAGGAACAGAGCTTAATCTGGGGCTTACAGTCAATACAAATGCAACATATATTTCTGAAAAACTTGCTGAAAACGGAATTGAATGCAATTTAATTATAACTATAAAAGATGATGAAAAAGATATTATAGATGCTTTGAACTATTCCTTAAATCAGAGTGATACGGTCATAATAAGCGGAGGGTTGGGTCCCACCGACGATGATATTACAAGAAAGGCAGTTTCAGAAGCTTTGTCCCTGAAGCTTTATAAGGATGACAAGCTTGATAATACAAGTTTAAAATTCAAAAAAAAAGTCCTGACGGATAAATTAAGAGACAGGCTTTTAAGACAGTCTTATATACCTGAAGGTTCTATTCCTTTTATCCCTAACATTGGAAGCGCATCAGGTTTTATGATCAACCTGAAGGGAAGAAATAAGAGGATTTTTTCAATTCCAGGAGTGCCCGGGGAAATGAAAGATATGTTTAATAACAATGTTCTTCCAGTGTTGATAAATCTTTCTGAAAGAAGTGAGGATAATTTAAAATTAAAAAGAAAGATACTTTTAACTACAGGAATAAGTGAAAGTGAAATTGAGGAAAAAATAAAAGATATTTATAAAGAAAGTGATGTATTGGGAGTAAAAATTGGTATTACTGCTATGCCCGGACTTATAAAGCTGGTTATTGTTTCAAGATCAAGTTCGGATGAAATTAATACTAAAAATATTAATATAATATCCGGACGTATTAAAAAAGAAATTGGCTTTTTTATTTATGGTGAAAATGATGATTTGATGATGCAAGCTCTAAAAAAAAGCATCCTGAATTATGGAAAAAAAATAACAATCAGTACTGCTGAGTCCATGACAGGGGGCTTGATTTCAAGTATGATAACAGATATACCAGGCAGTTCAGATTATTTTTGCGGCGGGATAATATCATATTCAAATTATGCGAAGATGAATTTACTTAATGTAAAAAAGGATGATTTAAATAAATATGGTGCGGTAAGTGAACAGGTTTGCAGGCAAATGGCACTATCTTCAAAAAAAATATTTAATTCCGATTATGCAATAGGTGTATCAGGATTTGCAGGACCGGAAGCAGATGAAAAGGGTAAGAATGTAGGGCTTGTATATACCTGTATTGCAAAACCAGATGGTAGTTTTAAAATTTTTGAAAGCCGATTTACTGGCACAAGGACTGAAATAAAATTCAGAGTTTCACAGTTTGTTTTAAATATGATAAGAATTGAAATTGAAAAGAACAGGGTAAATTAAAACAGGTGTCTGATATTGGAAAGCGCCGGCAAACATAAGGCTAAGGAATATAATACTGAAAAATGTAAAAGGCTTTTTATTGCCATAAATCTTTCAGAGGAAGTATGTGATTATTTTTATGACATTTCATCAAAATTAAGCAAACATCATAAGGAAATTAAACCAGTTCCATCTCAAAATATTCATATAACATTAAAATTTTTGGGCAATATAAAGGAAAATGAAATAAAACAAATATGTCATAATGTTGGGAAGTTTTTAAAGGAAATTAAAAGTTTTAAATTTGAAATTAATGGCTTACTTGACAGTTTTCCAAGGTTATCTGCTTCCAGAATTCTTTATGGAGTTATTGGAAAAGGAAGCGGGGAAATTGAAAATTTATACTATAAAATTGAAAAAAGTCTTTCTGAACTTGGGACCAGAAAGGAAGAAAAAAAATTTATTCCGCATATAACAATTGCAAGAATGAAAATGCCTGTTAATTTAACGGAATTTCCTGCAAATCTGAACTTGAAGGAATTTAAGAATAATGTTTGCAGCAAAGTTGTTCTTTACGAAAGCATTCTTTCCGGAGATATACCTAAATATCGTGTTGAAAGAGAATTTTTATTAAAATAAATTC
>JAMDDL010000189.1 GCA_023488645.1 Actinomycetota bacterium
CTCGCATTACTTTCCGGCTATATTAATAAGGTAAGAAAAGAAGAAAAAAATGTATTGTATATAATTTCAGGTGACATGGTTCAAGGCAGCCTTATTGATTTCGAATATAAAGGCATTTCAACAATGGAAATAATGAATTATCTTGCTCCTGATATTGTAGCTCTGGGAAACCATGAATTTGACTATGGCCTTCCACATCTGCTTTTTCTTGAAAAAATGGCAAATTTTCCAATAGTAAATGCGAATTTATATATTACTCATTATAATAAAAGATTGATGCTGCCATATCTGATCATAAAGAAAGCAGGTTTTGATATTTTGTTTACCGGGATAGTAACTGAAAAAGTTATTGATTCGATAAAGCAGGACAAATTAATTTCAAGTTTTGTAACTCTTGAAGAAGCAAGCAATGAAATCGGGATTATCTCAAATGCCTATAAAAATGATGATATTGATTTAACAATAGTTTTGACTCATATAGGTTTTGATTCTGATGTTGAACTTGCTAAATTATTAAAACCAGAATGGGGAATAGATTTAATAATTGGCGGACATTCACATACAATTTTGGAGCAGCCTGCATGTGTAAATGGAATCTATATAACTCAAGCCGGAGTTGGAACAGATCAGATTGGAAGGTTTGATATTCTGGTTGATGATGACACAAACAGTATTATTGAAATGAAATGGCAGCTTATTCCAATAGACAGCGATATTGCCGAACCTGATAAAGAGCTTGAAGAATATATAAATTCTTTTAAGGAAGATGTTGACAGAAAATATAATACAATCATATGTAAATTTGCAAAAAAACTTACTCATCCGCAAAGAGAAATTGAAACAGAACTTGGCAACCTGATATCGGATGCTTTTGCTGAAATAGCTGAAACGGATATCATGTTAACCGGAGCAGGGTCTATCAGGATTAAAGAAATGGGTCCTTTAGTTACATTAAAAGATGCAATGTCCTGTTTTCCTTATGATGATACATTAAGCAGGCATTTTATCCCCGGAAGCAAGATAAAAAAAATATTTTCACATTTCATGAGACCTGAAAACAGAAATGGAGAAGGTGAATGTTATCAGGTAAATAAAAGAATAAAAGCAGTTTATGATGACAATAAAAAAGAATTAATTTCACTTGATTTTGACGGCAAGCCGATAGAGAATGATCAATTCTATAAAATTGCCATGCAGGGATATCATTTTAATAATTCACAAGCTTACCTTAATATTTCCAATGAAGAATTAATGGAATCCGGCAAATCAAAGGTTATATCAACCTCTGCACAACAAGTTTTGCTTGAATATTTAAGAAATCACCAGAATGTTGATGGAAGAATTGAAGGAAGGTTCACTTACATAAAAAGTTAAAAAAATTTTTCTTATCCTATGGCTACTGAACCTTCTTCGCCAGTTCTTATTCTTATGCATCTATGCAAGTCCAAAACGAAAATTTTCCCATCCCCAATTTTACCGGTATAAGCGCCCTTTTTTATTGCCTCTATTGTTCTTTCAACAAAATCTTCGTTTACTGCAATTTCAAGTCTTATTTTTTTTAACAGATTAACTTCATCTATTTCTATTCCCCTGTAGGTTTCAGAATATCCTTTCTGCTGCCCGCATCCAAGAACATTTGAAACAGTCATTTTGTAAACTTCAGCTTCAAAAAGTGCCTGTTTTACTTCAGGTAATTTATGTGGTTGTATCATTGCTATAATAAGTTTCATTGATTCCTCCTTAAATTGTTTTAATCCCGAATCCATAAAAATGTCATTCTTAAATATAATTGTGAAAAAAAGTCGCTGATTCTTTTTAAATTAAAAAATAAAAACTTTATTTACCGTATAAGATAATAGAAAATTCCAGCGAATTATTAAACTAATTCTATCGGATGAATTTTAAGGACAGGTTAATTTTATGTTAAATCTATGTTAAATAGTTTGATAAGAATCTTAAATAATGTTATCCTTGCAGTCTTTTTCTTTCAGCGTAAGGCATAAAAAACATTGCCATAATTGCAACAACCGGAAGAATAAGCATTATATGGATAGTTCTTTCTATTCCAATTTTATCTGCAAGTTTTCCAATAAACATCATTGTTATACCTGCAAAACCGGAGGAAAATCCAATGACCAGTGAGGAAGCAAGGCTTAAATTTTTTGGAAATATTTCATGAGATAAGCTTATACACAGAGGAACAGTTGAGATCAGGAAAAAACCTGTCAATATAAATAAAATTATATTTACAGGTGCATAAGTCTTAAAGATAAAATAAATTAATGGAATTATTGCAAGATATGCGATTTGGATTAAAACACTTCTTTTTAGCCTGTCTGCAAAATAAGATGAAAAAACGCCGCCTATCCCGCCGATAAATCCAAAAATCAAAAGGATAATACTTATATTAATTACATTTATTTTCAGGTTTGTAAAATATAGCGGCATGAATGTAAGAAGTCCCATCCATGTCAGATCCCTTGAAAATGCTGCAAGCCAGACTAAAAAAATATGAAGCAATTTTGCTTTTATAAATTTGGTACTGTCAGCTTCAGTTTTTTGTGAAACATTTCTTGACAGTTTCTTTTTTTTATCATAGACGGAAAATGATTTTAATAAAAAAATTGCTATTAATATTCCTGGGATCATTGCAAATGGAGAAAATTTTATACCTATTTTGTCTATGATTGAAATAAAAAAAAGAGAACCTACCGAATATCCGATATTACCTCCAAGAGCGATAATAGAATTTCCAAATCCCTTTTTTTTGCCTCTGTATTCAGCGCCAATTGCCGCACTTGGCGGATGAAAAGCTGAAACTCCAAGATTGCCAAGAAACAATAATATCAAAACAACGAAATAATTCGGCATTATCGCAATTAAAGATAAAAATACGGCAGCGGAAAATATACCATAAAAAAAATAATTTTTTACTCCATGTTTATCTGATAAATATCCGAACAAAGGCTGTGTTAAGCTATTGGATATTTGTGAAATGGCAGTTAATAAGGACACCTGGAATAATGACAAATCAAATTTTACTGCAATAAGGGGAATTACTCCAACTATGAAAGCAGGGTAAAGATCAACCGCAAAATGACCTATTGACGATAAACTTATATTATAAACATTTGGTTTTATCTTTTCCCTTAGCATCTTTTCCCCGGACTTTTATATGCAATTAGAAAATTCTACTAGTTTAAATTTAATTATCAACAATTTTTTTTCATGCAGTTTGCAGTTTGCCTGTATAATTTTTTTTATTTATTTTATATAATCAATATTGACCGTGCTAGGCGGGGAGCTAGCGGTGCCCTGTAACTCACAATCCGCTACAGTGAGGCTGAATTCCGGTATTTGAGGTTTATTGCAGTAAGGTCAGCTATTCTGCAAGCAGCGTTGAAAGTCGGGTCTTGTGCGGCGAAGTCTTACAAACCCCGTCAGGTCCGAGAGGAAGCAGCGGTAAGTAAATTGCTTCGGGTGCCACAAGGAAGCCTGGCTGGAGCCGGCTGCAGGAAGGGCGCTTGGTGTTATAAATCGAAGACCGGTGCATGGTCTTTAAGTTTTATTTTCTAAAATTAAATCAAAAAAATGGGATATATTTCAATATACAGAAAGTGGAGACCTCAAAATTTCAGTGAAATTGTAGGTCAGGACGATACTGTAAAAACACTTAAGAATGCCATTAAAACCAGCAGGTTGTCTCATGCATATATTTTTTGCGGACCGAGAGGTACAGGCAAAACTTCTACTGCAAGGATACTTGCAAAAGCGGTCAATTGCAAGGAAAGGGAGAAGGATAAAAACCATATTGAACCTTGCAATATCTGTGAAAACTGTATAAGCATAACCAACGGGACAAATGTTGACGTTATCGAAATAGATGCTGCTTCAAATAGAAAAGTAGAAACAGCTCGTGATCTTATTGAAAAAGTTAATTATCTGCCAAACTATCTTAAGAAAAAAGTGTATATAATTGACGAAGTCCATATGCTTACCGATGCAGCATTTAATACACTTCTTAAAACTCTGGAGGAGCCACCGGAACATGTCATGTTTATTCTGGCTACAACGGAACCTGAAAAAGTTTTACCAACAATTTTATCAAGATGTCAGAGATTTAACTTTAAACCTATAAGTTCAGATTCCATTACAAAGAAACTAAAAACAATTTCTGCGAAAGAAAATATTGATATCAGCGATGCAGCTTTAAGTCTGATTTCAAAATATTCGGGAGGTAGCCAGAGAGATGCAAATGTAATACTTGAAAAATTAGCATCTCTTGATGAAGATAAAATAAAAGTTGAAGATGTTGCAGCATTACTTGGTGCGGTAGACTTTGAAATTTTATTTGAACTCACAAATATACTTATAGAAAATAATATAAGTGAAGCATTATTTTTTGAGCATAGGCTTCAGGAAAGCTATCAGAATTTGAGAATTTTTGTAGAAGAATTTTTAAATCATCTGCATACCCTTTTTATTATTAAAAATTATGAATCTGCCTATGAGATATTAAATATAAATGCAGAATACAGGGAAAAATACAGCGATCAGGCAAAATTAATTACAAATAATGCTCTTCATTATTATATAGATCTGTTTACTGATCTTTACAGGGAAATAAAGATAAGTGAAGGCAGCAAAATTTTATTCAGATCTGCTTTAATTAAAGCAGTAATTTATAACGGGAATGATAATGAAAATAAGGAAGCTAATGTTTTTGGTTCTTCTGACGAAAAAATATCTGTTTTTGACAGGGAAATAAAAGATTTAAATTTGAAAATTATTGAAATTCAGAGAAATCTTATAAATATTTCAAATGAATTAAAAGAAAAATATGAAAATATTAATGTTAATAAATTTGAAAAGGAAGAATTGAAGCAATCGGCGGCAGTACCGCTGAAAGTAAGTTCTGAAACTGAAATAAAAACCGGGACAAAAGAAAATAAGCAAGCTGCTTCTGAAAATAAGGAGTCTCTAAAAGAATCAGGCACTTCTAAAGGTTCAGCAAATGATATTGCTGCAGGCAAAATCATATCAGACTGGGACAGGATCTGCAAATCCTTGAGATCAAAGGAAAAAGGTATACCGCTTTATTCTCAATTTGTTGAAACCAGAAAGTTAAAGATAAATAATGACAGCATTTTATTTTATCTTCCTGATAATTACAAATTTCATAAAGAAAGCTTAAACAAACCTGAAAATCTTAAGAAGATTGAAGAATCCATAAGGGAAGTTACAGGAAGCCTATTTAAGGTAAATTTCTTTTTTGAGGGTGAGGGAAAGGATCTGACTGACATAAAGAATTTAACGGGCAGTATGAAGAAAACAAGTTTAAGCCAGGACAGGATTGAAGAAAAAGGTAAAGTCATAGAAGATATTGACAAAGATGAAAAAATTAAAACACAAATAAAAAAACAATACTTTAAAATTAAAGAAGCAAATAATCAGGACAGTGATTTTGATTATTATGTCAATCCGGATGAAGATAAGATTGAAGAATATAATTATTTAGAGAAAAAATTTGGAATAAAGGAGAAAAAAAGTGGGGATTAATTACGGCGATTTAATGAAGCAGGCAAGAGCAATGCAAAAACAGCTTGAAATAATCCAGAATGAATTAAAAGATATGGTTTTTGAAGCTTCTTCCGGCGGTGGGGTTGTAAAAGTAAAGGTTAACGGTGACCAGGAACTGCTGGAGGTTAAAATAAATCCTGAAATGGTTGATGCAAGTGATATTGAAATGCTGGAAGATATGGTTATGGTTGCCATAAATGACGCATTAACTCAATCAAAAAATGAGTATAAAAATAAGATGGGCTCACTTGCAGGCGGGATGAATATGCCGGGCTTATTTTAATTTCTCTGCCTTTATTAATTAAAGACTATTCTTTTTAAAGTTTCCATCAATCAGCTCTGGAAAATGAAAATTTTATTATTAAGCTAAATAAATATTTTGCAAAAACTCAGCAAAAATTAGCCTTTAAAACCGGAATTAAAAAAATAAATTGACAAATATTTATAATTAGTTTTATAATTATAATGTACAAATGTACATTATAATGAACAATTAATCAATTATTGTACATATCTATGAACAAAAATTTCAATCAATAATGTCGGCAGATAAACGCAGAAAAACAATTTATAAAGTCTTAAGAATGTATTATGTAGATAATCTTACTCAAAATGAAATAGCTAATAGGTTATCCATATCAAGAATAAAAGTTGCAAGATATATTTATTATGCAAAGGCTCATAAATTAGTTGAAACAAAATTAAATTTTCCGATTAATGAAAATGATGAACTTGAAACTGAATTTGAAAATAAATATGGTTTAAAGGAATGCAGGATAGTACCTTCTTTTGAAAATATTGAAGATACATATAAATACATAGCAATTGAGCTTGCCGATATTCTGGGAAGAATTTTAAATGACGATGAATATGTTGGTATCTCCTGGGGGACAACTCTTGAAGGAGTTTCAAGATATTTAAAACTTAATAAAAAAATAAATGTAAATGTGATCCCAGTTACAGGTGCAATTGGCATTCAGGGACAGGATAATTCAACAAATTTTGTAATTAAAAACTTTGCGGATAAGATAGGCGGCAGATATTATCCTATCCATATCCCGAATATTGTTGATTCAAAAAAAGCAAAAAAAATACTGGAAGCAGACAGCCAGACCAGGAATATCATTGAACTGAATAAAAAATTAAGCACGGTAATTTTAGCTGTAAGTGCAGCAAGTCTTGATACAAGTTTCAGCAGACTGGGAGCTTTCAACCAGAAGGATATAGATTATCTGGACTCGCTGGGTGTTGTTGGAATATTAAATTTTGAATTCTTAAATGCTGCCGGAGAATTAGTTGAAAATATGATAAATGACAGAATAGTCAGGATACTTCCGTTTGAATCAATCAGAAAAATAAAAAACTCAATACTGATATCCTGGGGACCTAAAAAAGTAGAAATTTTAAAAGCATGTATTAAAAATAAAAATATTAATATTCTTTTAACAGATGAAGAGACAGCAAGAGCTATATCATGTTAATTTTTTAAAGCGTTATTTTGAGAAAATTAAAATATTTTAAAAAGGAGCAGATTCAATGAAAGATATTCTTATAGGTATTGATTTGGGTTCAACAAATGTAAAGACAATGTTTTTTAACAAGGAAGGAAAAGTTTTGGCTTTTTCAGCCAAGGAGTATCCCGTATATTTTCCAAAACCCGGGTGGGTTGAATATGATCCTGCAGACTGGTGGGAAAGTACTAAAGTTACAATTCGGGAGTGCCTTAAAAAAACCGGTATTAATCCTGATTCGATAGCAGGTATAAGTGTAAGCGGTTTAGGTTGCTGTCCGGTTCCTTTGGATGAAGACGGAAATGTTTTGTATAATGCTTTACCATGGTCTGATCAGAGAGCTCAGGTAGAAGTTGATTTCCTAATAAAGAATTGCAAAGACCTTATAAATACCGCAAGCGGAAGTTATCCTACAACTATGAATACAATGCCGCATCTAATCTGGATTAAAAATAATGAACCTGAGGTATATAAAAAGCTTTTTAAATATACTGAAGCTTCAGGATTTATAGTTCAAAGGTTAACAGGGGAATTTATTCTTGAATATGCCTCAGCTTCTTTTGTTGAGTATGGCATTGATATCAAAAAATTAAAATACAGTGAAGAACTAATTAAAGCAATGAGTTTGGATTATGAAAAATTTCCAAAATTGATTGCAAATACTGAACAGGCAGGCATAGTAACAAATAAGACTGCTCAAGAAACAGGTCTTATAGAAGGCATACCGGTTTTTTGCGGAGGTAATGATATGCCTTCGGGGGCAATTGGCGGCGGTGCAATTAAAGCAGGCCAAGCTTTTTTATATACTGGTACCGGTGCAAATACTACAGTAATAACAGATGACCTTTTCAAGACTTCACCGTATTTGCTTAATTGTCTGTGTATAAACAATCCGAAGATAAAATTAATTGACGGCGTACAGGGTTCCATAGGTTTTTCATTAAAATGGTTCAGGGATACTCTTGGAGGACTTGAAAAAAATGCATCATCAATGTTAAATTCGGTGCTTGACTCATTTGAAATCATGGATGCCGAAGCTTTAAGAACAGAAGCAGGTGCCGGAGGTGTGATTTATCTGCCATTTTTAATGGGGCATTTTTCACCTGTTTTAAACCCTTATGCAAAAGGTGTATTTTTTGGTTTGGGACCGACAACTACAAGAGCTCAATTAATTAAAGCTGTTATAGAAGGCTGTGTTTTTGATAGTTATCAGAGCTTAAAAGTTATTCTTGATATGGGGATTAAGATTGATGAAATTATTTTTGTTGGTGGTCCTTCAAATAGTGAAACATGGTGCCAAGTCGTTTCTGATGTGACAAACAGGAAAGTAATTACGGTAAATGTGCCTGAGGCTGCTACCTTAGGCAATGCAGTACTTGCAGGAGTAGGTGTTGGTATTTATAAAAGCTTTGAAGAAGCAATTGATAAAATTATAAGAGTCAGGAAGATATATCATCCAAACGAAAATAACCACAAAATTTATACTGAACTATATCCATTATTTATTCAAATTTATGAGGAATCTCTTGAAAGCTTTGAAAAACTGGCAAAAGTTAAGGAAAAATTTGGAATTTTAAAATAGCATTTTTTATTGTTTAAAAAGACTTAAAAATTTTTAAAAGAGGAAATTATCACTTAACAGTCCTTGGAAAGGTAGATTTAATGAATTCGCGGGAAAGAGTTATAAAGGCATATAATCATCAGGAACCTGACAGAGTACCAATTTGCATAGGCGGGGTTGCTCAAAAGTTTACAAAGAATGTTTATTATAAGGTAAAGGAAAAACTGGGCATTAGCGAGGAATATGAAAAAGAAAACATGCTTGATGAACTTGGAAATGTAATATATTACAATCCCAAGGTTCTTGATTATTTTCACATTGATTTCCGTGAAATTCAGATAAGAAGACTTCCTCATAACAGGATTTTTGAAGATGGAAGCTGGGAATATGAATTGGGAATCAGGATGAAAGCAAGCCCTAACGGTGAAACTGTAAATTTTATTTCACACCCTCTTAAAGATGCATTAATTGATGACATAAAAAAATATAAGTTTCCGGATCCAAAAGATAAAAGACGCTTTGAGGGATTAAGGCAGGAAGCAAAAGATTTGTATGAAAATACAGATTTTGCAATAGGAGCATATAAAGCTACTCTTCTTGGACTTTGGGATTGTGCATGGGTATTAAGAAGCATGGATAAGCTGTTTGTGGATTTAATATTTGATAAACCTCTTGTTAATTGTCTTCTTGATAAGATTCTTGCATTTAATTATGAAGTTTATGAAGCATATCTTAAGGAAATTGGAGAATATGTTAATGTTGTAGAATTCAATGATGATTTCGGAACTCAAAGCAATCTTATGATTTCTCCTGATCAATATAGAGAATTTATAAAGCCAAGACATAAGATTTTAATTGACATGTTTAAAAAATATGCTAAAAATGCAAAGGTTCTGATTCATTCCTGCGGAAGCATTTACAGCATTATTCTTGATTTTATTGAAATAGGGATAAATATAATTAATCCTGTACAACCTCTTGCAGCCAATATGAATACCTATAAGTTAAAAAAAGAATTTGGAAATGACATTTGCTTTCAGGGGGGAATAGATTTACAGGAAGCAATGCTGGGTTCTGTTAAAGATGTAGAAAATGAAGTGATTGAAAGAATCAGATCGCTTGCACCTGGAGGAGGTTATGTCCTGTCTACAGCTAATAATATTGCAAGTGATGTTCCTCTGGAAAATGTTTTTGCTTTATATGATTTTGCATATAAATACGGGAAATATCCCATAAATATTTAAAAAATTAATAAAACATATAAATATAAAAAATTAACGAAATTTATATAAATTTTTATTTAAAAAGTGATTTTTAACATTTTATGGAAATTTTTATTTTAAATATAAAAGTTAATTTAAAACTATGGAAAATAAGTGCAATAAATTAATAAATTTAAAACAGTTAAAAAATATTTATATTTGCAATAAGAAGGGTTGGTAAATGTGAATCAGATTAGCGGCAGGTTCAGTTTGGCTAAAGGGAAAATATCCAGAGTTCAGGAACTGGGGGTAGGTCTTGCATTACTGGCATTATGTCTGATTTTAGGATTTTCGACTGAAAATTTTTTTAGAATTACTAATTTAATTTCTATTTTAAGATCTGCTTCCTATGTCGGCATAATGTCACTTGGAATGGTGTTTGTACTTTCGATGCGGGATGTGGATTTATCCATAGGCAGTATTTATAATCTTGCAGGTATGACTGTAGGTTTTTTGCTTACTATGAAAGTGGATGTATGGCTTGCAGTAATCATTGGAATTCTTGTTGGAGTTGTTTGCGGACTGTTTAACATAGGTTTTAGCATAGCATTTAAAATTCCTACTATAATTGTCACACTGGGTACTTTAAGTGTGTTTAAAGGTCTTGGACTTGTAATTTCTCAAGGCAGTCCATTTTACAGTTTTGAAAAGACAAGCTTCTTTTTTACAAAGATAGGCGGAACAATTGGGAAATTTCCGGTTATAGCATTAATATTTCTGATTTTAACTGTAATCTTCTTTGTAATATACGGATTTACAGTTTTTGGTATAAGAGTTAGGGGAATAGGCTCCAACCCTCATGCAGCAGAATTCAGCGGTGTAAATATAATTAAATACAGAATCATAGTATTTATTTTAATGGGTGCACTGGCAGCATTTGCAGGTACCCTTGAGCTTTCTTTTCTTCAAAGTTCCCATCTTGAAATGGGCGTAGGTAATGAACTAAGTGTAATCGCTGCTGTAATCATCGGGGGAACATCATTAGCGGGAGGTTCCGGTTCAATTCTTGGTGCACTGATTGGTGCATTGATAATTGCTGTGATAAGAAATGGCATAGTTCAGCTTGGTGTGTCTCCTTACTGGAGTTCAACTGTTACAGGGTTTGTTATATTAGCTGCAGTTGCTATAGATTATTTGTTTAAAAGATTAAGAAGCAGTCAATAGCTGAAAGGAGGTTTTAAAATATTAAAAATATTAAATATCTGAAGAAATATAAAATACCAGAAAAATTGAGAAAAGGAGGTGGTTTTATAAATAAAAAATGAGATTTGTTTCCAAAATCCTCCGATGAGCATGAAGGCATTTATAGAAAACAAATCTCCAAAAGATTTTACTAAATTTATAAAAATCATTAAAGAGGGAAGATTATTATGAAAAAAACAGTATTATGGTTTTTAGTTGTAGTACTGGCAGTTTCTATGCTGTCATTTTTTACACTTTCCGGCTGCAAAAAAACTGCAGCAACCACTACTGCTGCCGCAGAAACTACAGCAGCCGAGACCACAACAACAGCAGCCGCTGAAACTACTGCAGTTGAAACCACAAAGGCAAGTGTAACAACAGTTCCTTCAGATACTTTGTTTGCTGCCGTACTTCATATATCCAGTGCTTTTGCCAATACCATAAAAAGAGGTGCTGAAAATGCAGCAAAAGACTATGGAGCAACAAATATGCAGGTTCTGATACCTTCAAAAATGGAAGCAACGGAACAGATTGCATTATTTGACTCAATGGTGGAAAAAGGCGCAAAGGGAATAATGACTGTTGCAGCAGCAGCAGGAGCATGGACTGTACCAATTAATAATGCAGTTGATAAAGGTGTAATTGTTAATACAGGAAATGTTGGTGCTCCTGACTCCAAGCAATCATTATTTTGTGGAATATCAGGATATACTGATGGATTAATTCTTGGCCAGGCGCTGCTTGATAATCCAAATACTCCCAAAAAAGGAAAAGTTGTGCTTGGGATACCTATTCCCGGACTTCCAGTGCTTGAAGGAAGAATAAAAGGAGTTTTGGAAGTATTAAAGAAGAATCCTGATTATACAATTATAGGACCTCTTGACTGCGGACAGTCTCCGGATGCAACTTATTCGTGGGTTGAAGGTGTTTATTCAGCAAATCCGGATATGGTAATGCTTTTAGGTTCCAGTTTCCTTGAGCCGGGTGCTGCAGATCAGTTTAAGAGAAAAAATCCAAGTGCTAAATTTTTTGTTGCAGGATATGACCTTGAACCAAATGAATTACAGGGTATTAAAGACGGCACACTTGATATTACAGTAGGACAGGGACCTTATCTTCAGGGATACATTCCAATGGCAGCTATTTTTGAAAATCTGCTGAAGGGAAATCCGCTTGCTACAGGATGGGTTAATCCGGGTGAAGAAGTTGTTACAGCCGCAAATGTTGATGAATTTATAAAACGTGAAAATGATCCAAAAGTGGAATATGATTTTTACAAAAAAGTAATACAGGATCAATTTACACCTATATGGGAAAAGACAGTGCCTTTCAGTGAATATGTTCCGTAAGATGTAAAAGATAATAAGAATAATGGGGCAGCTTGATATAGTCTGCCCCATTGTAAACAATATGATTTAAAAGCCAAGTATGGAAACAATGATTAAAATTGAAAATTTAAATAAGTCATTTGGTGCAACAGTTGCTCTTGATCATATAAGTTTTGAAATTGCAAAAGGCGAGATACATGCAATCGTTGGTGAAAATGGAGCAGGCAAATCTACTTTAATGAAGATTTTAGCTGGTGCAGTTAGAAAAGACAGCGGAAAAATATTTATAAAAGGAAAAGAAGTTAATATAAGAAATCCTCTGGATGCAGTAAAAGCCGGCATTAGCATTGTCTATCAGGAGCTGAATTTATATCCTCATCTTTCCGTTTTGCAAAATATATTTATGACTAAAGAAATTAAAAATATCTTTGGCTTTGTTAAAAATACGGAGATGGCTAAGGAAAGC
>JAMDDL010000084.1:0-6886 GCA_023488645.1 Actinomycetota bacterium
TTCATCAATGATTATTGTCTTAGTACCTGAAGTACCTATATCAACACCAAGAAGATAGTTTTTATCTTTTATATAGCTTACCATTTTTACCCCTTATTTTTGGAATTTAAAAATATAAAAATCAAAAAGTAGAATTAGATGATTATTTCAGAATTATCTTTTTTATGGGGGCTATGCTTGCAAGGATTTTTTTCAGTCCTACAGATTTAAAGGCAACATCAAGTTCAAGATCATCAGAAGATTTCTTCACCCTTAAAATTTCGCCACTACCCCAAAGCTTGTGTTCTATAATATCTCCAACCTTAAAATTCATATAGTCAGTTTCTTTTTTAAAGCTGGTGACTGCAGATCTTTTAGCAGTTTTTAATTTGTGTAACATATCAAGGTTCTTTTTACCGGATTCTATTCCACTTTCATATTCATAGGTGTTAAAATGCAAATCGGAATCAGAATTTCTGCCTGATTCAAAACTGCCTGGTCTATCCTGATAATGCAGCAATGAGCGGCTTTTATTTTCATCAATATAAAGTTCTTCAGGAATTTCAGTTACAAATCTTGAAATCAGTCTTTCGCGCTGATCCCCATATATATAATGAAGAATTGAGGAAGTTAAAAAAACTTTTTCCCTCGCCCTTGTTATTCCAACATAGCAAAGCCTTCTTTCTTCCTCAACATCATCATAACCGCCGGTTATGCTTCTGATATGAGGAAAAATTCCTTCTTCCATGCCTGCAATAAATACTACCGGAAATTCCAGTCCCTTTGCATTATGAAGAGTCATTAAAGTTACTGTGTCTGCATTTTCATCATAATTATCGATCTCTGAAATAAGAGAAATCTCCTGAAGAAAATCATGAAGGCTTAACTTTGTATTGCCTTCCTCAGAAATATGATTTTCTTCAAATTCCCTGACAACAGTAAGAAATTCCTTGAGGTTTTCAATCCTGTTTAAGGATTCGATGGTATTTTCAATTGCAAGCTCTTTAAGATAGGAAGTCTTCTCCCATAACTCCTCTACTGTTTCATCAATGCTGTGAACATTAAGATAATCTCTTAAATGATTTATGATATTAATGAAATCTTTTATTTTTTGTCTGGTCGAAGGGCTTATTGCATTTATTTTTTCAACATTATAAAAAGCATCACAAAAAGTGGTGCCATTATTTTGTGAATATTTTTCAATATGTTTGATGGTTATATTCCCTATGCTCCTTGCAGGAACATTTACAATTCTCATCAAACTTACAACATCCCTCGGGTTGGAAATAAACTTCAGATATGCAAGCATATCTTTTATTTCTTTTCTGTCATAAAATTTAAGGCCGCCAAAAATACGGTATGGCATACTCTCACGCATAAATACTTCTTCTATTGCTCTTGACTGTGCATTTGTTCTGTAAAATACAGCAAAATCTCTGAAACATTTTTTGCTGTCTTCTGCCATCAGATCTCTGATTTTCCTGGCAATAAACTTTGCTTCTTCCTGCTCGTTTTTAGCCCTGAATTTTGAAATCAGCTCTCCTGCCTTATTTTCTGTCCACAACTTTTTCCTGCTTCTTGAATAATTATTTTTTATCAGCTCATTTGCTGCATTCAGAATCAATCCGGTTGAGCGATAATTCTGTTCAAGTTTTATAATTACGGAATTTGAAAAATTCCTGTCAAAATTTATGATATTTGATATTTCCGCACCCCGCCAGCTGTAAATACTTTGGTCATCGTCTCCAACAACAAAAATTTTATTTTTTGTGCTGTATAATAGGAGAATAATTTCATTTTGCGCAAGATTTGTATCCTGAAATTCATCTACCAATATATATTTAAATTGATCCTGATACTTTTTTCTTATATCCGGATAATCTTTAAACAGTTTTACTGTTAAAAGCAGAAGATCGTCAAAATCAAGGGCATCGGCTTTAATAAGCTCATTTTGATATCTCGGAAAAATTTGTGCCACAATTTTTTCAAAAGGATCAAAAGCTTTTTTTATAAAACCTTCATGATCCTTTAATTTATTTTTTGAGGCACTGATAGTTTCCTGAACCGATTTGGGTGAAACTGTCTTAACATCATAACCGGCATCAGCAACACATCTTGAAATTAACTTTAAGGAATCATCGCTGTCATATATAAGGAATTTTTCACTATATCCCAGCCTTGATATTTCTTTTCTTAAAAGACGCGCACAAAATGAATGAAAAGTTGATACCCACATATACTGCCCGACACTTCCTACAAGAGATATCACTCTTTTTTTCATTTCGTTTGCAGCTTTGTTTGTAAAAGTAATTGCAAGGATTTTAAAAGGATCAACACCTTTTTCTCTGATAAGATAAGCAATCTTATAAGTAAGTACACGTGTTTTACCGCTGCCTGCACCGGCAAAAATTAAAAGAGAGTTTTCGCTGTCCAGTACAGCTTTAAGCTGCTGCGGATTTAATTCCTTTTTAAGTTCCAAAATAAACTATACCTGACCTGTCTGTTAAAATTTTTTGAGTGTTAAATTAAAGAAAATGCTTGTAAATACCCGCTACCTGATTTTCTTTCCAAGTATTGAAGCAATACCTGATACCTGATACAGCATTTCAGCAGTCTGCTTTATGTCAAGAGCCTGCTGTCCGTCACACAATGCCTTCTCCGGTTCATTATGAATTTCTACTAAAAGTCCGTCTGCACCAACGGCAATAGCAGCTCTGCTCATCGGAATGACCAGATCGCTTTGGCCTACAGCATGTGAAGGGTCAATAATTATCGGCAGTTTGCTTAGCTTCTTAATTACAGGCACAGCAGACAGGTCCAGTGTAAATCTTGTATATGGTTCAAAAGTTCTGATCCCTCTTTCACACAGGATTACTTCTGCATCACCTTTTGATGTAATATATTCAACCGCAAGCAGCCATTCTTTAATGGTTGAAGCCCATCCTCTTTTTAATATAACCTTTTTACCATATTTATTTGCAACAGAACCAACCTTTTTTAACAAAGCAAAATTGGACATGTTTCTTGTGCCAATCTGCAGAATATCAACATATTTGGAAACTTCCTCAACTGTTTCAGCATCAGTTACTTCAGTGGTTGTATAAAGTTTGTATTTATCACCGATTTCCTTTAGTATCTCAAGACCCTGATGCTCAAGCCCCTGAAAACTGTAAGGAGATGTCCTGGGCTTGTAAGCTCCTGCCCTTAAAAAGCTCAAACCTGATTCTTTTACAATTTTTGCAATGGTATCAAGCTGCTCTTTGCTCTCAATTGCACAGGGACCTGCAATAATTGTTACATAGCCTTCTTTAATAAATCTGATGTCCTTCAAAGTTCTTCCCCTCTTTCAAGGATTTGAACATTTCTTAAGATACTTTCAAAAATCTGAATAATATTGTCATTATATAAGGGTCCCTTATTATATTTTGCGATATTATCCAGAAGCTCTTCTTCTCTTTTTGCATCATAAAGCGGAAGGTTATTCTTTTTTTTAAGCCTCTTTATTTCAAGAACAATTTTTGCCCTTTCATTTAAGTAATCAACAATTGCCTTGTCAATTCTGTTAATTTCATCTCTATATTTTGAAATTTTTTCATTAAAGTCAGGATCCATTTTTACTCCTCTTTGTTTAAGCTAAATATTTAAGCATGTTTATTTATTATACTTTATTATAATTAAAGTTTATTCCCATTCTATAGTGCTTGGAGGTTTGGAACTTATATCATAAACCACTCTGTTGACTCCTTCAACCTCATTTATAATTCTGCATGAAAGTTTTTCAAGAACTTTGTAAGGAAGTTTTACCCAGTCTGCAGTCATTGCATCTTCACTTGTAACAGCTCTGACTACTATTGGATAGTCATATGTCCTTTCATCGCCCATAACGCCTACACTCTTAATAGCAGGAAGAACTGCAAATGACTGCCATATTTTATTATAAAGTCCTGCTCTCTTTATTTCCTCAAGAACTATTGAATCAGCTTTTTTTAATATTTCAAGTCTTCTTTCATTTACCTCACCAATTATCCTTATGGAAAGTCCCGGTCCGGGAAACGGCTGCCTTAAAACAATTTCTTCAGGAAGCCCGAGTTCAATTCCAAGTATTCTTACTTCATCTTTAAAAAGCATTCTTAAAGGCTCAATCAGCTTAAGCTTCATGTCATCAGGAAGCCCGGCAACATTATGATGAGATTTAATCCTTGCAGCATTCTTTGTACCGCTTTCAATAACATCGGAATATAAAGTTCCCTGAACAAGATAATTTGCATCCTTTATTTTTTTTGCTTCTTCTTCAAATATCCTTATAAATTCAGTGCCGATAATTTTTCTTTTTTGTTCGGGTTCAATAACTCCTTTAAGTTTAGACAGAAACCTTTCCTGTGCTTTTATCATAACAAGATTAATTTTAAAGTTTTCCTTAAAAGTTTTTTCAACCTGTTCTGCTTCTCCGCTTCTTAACATTCCGTGATCAACAAAAATACATGTCAGTCTTTCTCCAACCGCCTTGTTTACCAGGATAGCAGCAACTGAAGAATCAACTCCTCCGCTTAAAGCGCAAATTATTTTGCCCCCGTCTGATTTTTCCCTGATCTCTTTTACTTCCTTTTCTATTATTGAAACCATAGTCCAGGTTGAAGAGCATTTGCATATTTTAAACAGAAAATTTTTAAGAATATCCATTCCTGAAGGTGTGTGAATTACTTCAGGATGAAACTGAATTCCATAAATTTTTTTAAACGGTTCCTCAATTCCTGCAATAGGCAGATTTGTTGTGGATGCAATAATTCTGAAAAATGGAGGAAGAATGGAAACACTGTCTCTATGACTCATCCAGCATGTTTCAACAGGCTGAAGTCCGTTAAACAATAAGGAATTTGTATCAATATTTATTCTTGTTTTTCCATATTCATTTGAACCTCTGCTTGTAACTTCCCCGTCCAGCATATATGCAATAAGCTGCATTCCGTAGCAAATTCCAAGTACCGGAATTCCAAGTTTAAATAATTCCTTTTCTACTACATATTTTTTTTCATTTGAAATGATGCTGTATGGTGAGCCTGAAAGTATTATTCCTTTCGGATTTTTTGCTTTTATTTTTTCAAAGGGCGTGTCATAAGGAACAAGTTCGCTAAATACTCTAAGTTCTCTTATGCGCCTTGCTATTAACTGGCTGTACTGACCGCCAAAATCAAGTACGATAATATTTTCCAGGCTGTTTTCTTTCATATCATTTACACTTGCTCATCTATAAAAATCCTTAACCCATTCCAACTTTTTGTGCCCTTTGTTCAACTTTTCCTTCGGTTTTTATCGCAGGGGCTATCATGACCTCTGCTTTTTGAAATTCCTTTATATTTTCATATCCGCATGTTGCCATTGAAGTTCTCAAGGCTCCAAACAGGTTTAATGTTCCGTCATTTTCATGAGCAGGACCTACAAGAATTTCCCTTAATGTTGCTGCAACTTCGGTTTTTATTCTTGTTCCTCTCGGAAGCTCGGGGTGAAATGTTGCCATTCCCCAATGATATCCTCTTCCGGGAGCTTCCTTTGCTTTTGAAATGGGACTGCCAATCATTACCAGATCAGCACCGCATGCTATAGCCTTTGCAATATCTCCCCCTGTTCTCATTCCGCCGTCAGCTATAACAAAACAATACTTGCCTGTTTCTTCAAGATGCCTTACTCTTGCTGCTGCTGCATCTGAAATTGCTGTTGCCATTGGGACGCCTATGCCCAGAACCTGTCTTGTTGTACAAGCTGCTCCAGGACCTACCCCAACAAGAATTGCAACAGCTCCGGTCCTCATAAGATGAAGTGCCGTTGAATAAGAAGCTACTCCGCCAACTATTACAGGAATCGGGCATTCAGGAATAAATTTTTTTAAATCAAGCGGAATAACAGTTTTGCTTACATGTTCAGCACTTACAACTGTACCCTGAATTACCAATATATCAAGTCCTGCATTTATTGCAGTCTTATAATATTTTTCAACTCTTTGAGGTGTCAGTGATGCACATGCAATAACTCCTCCTGCCTTGATCTGTTTTATCCTTTTTACGATCAGTTCCTCTTGTATGGGCTCTGAATAAATCTCCTGCATTTTTTGTGTTGCAACATCCTTTGAAAAACCCGCAATTTTTTCAAGCTGTTCATCAGGATTTTCATATCTTGTCTGCAGGCCTTCAAGATTTAAAACTGCCAGCCCGCCAATTTTCCCCATTTCAATTGCAAGCTTTATATCAACTACTCCATCCATGGCAGAAGCAAGACATGGAATTTCAAGTTTAAACTTATCAAGCTGTACAGAAATATCAATGTCTTCAGGATCTCTTGTCCTTCTGCTGGGAACAATAGTAATTTCATCAAAGCCGTAAGCTTTGCGACCTGTCTTTCCTTTCCCGATTTCTACTTCCATTTAAACCTCTTTCTTTTTCCTTAAAATTTTTTTCTCCTGACCTTTAAATAATCTTTTAATATTATCTCTATGCGCAATCAAGACAATAACCGTCCAGATAACTGATGCTGTTATTATATAATTATCATATCTTGCAGCAAAAAACATTATGGGATTTATAACAGCCGCAGCAATGGAACCTATAGACATTATTCTGGTAATAAAGAATACAACAACTACAATTAAAATAAGAACAATTGCAGGCAGGAGTCTTAAAATCAGATTAGCGCTTGAGAACGGTAGAATACACGTTGCTGCAATAATACCATAGCCAGCCGAAATTCCTTTTCCTCCTTTAAATTTCAAAAAAACAGGAAAAACATGACCAATGATCACAAAAGTTGTTGTAATAATATATAAGATATAGCTTGAAGGAAAAAATAAATAAATAAGCAGAACAGGTATAAATCCCTTTAAAATATCAATAACCATTGTCAAAATTCCAAGACCGGG
>JAMDDL010000084.1:7427-12360 GCA_023488645.1 Actinomycetota bacterium
TTTTTTAATCCCGTACATGTCCATAATTTTGCGTACCGCAAAAAATTTATCTGCGCTGCTGTTAAGAATCAGTATCGCAAATGGACTTCCCCTTACAATTTTAACTGACTTTGATTTGATTTTACTTTTAAGGTAATCTTCAAAACCATCTTCTTCATAACCTGAAATAGAAAGCATAATTGTTTTTTCAAGTATATTTGGCGACATTAGATCTGCAGTTTTAACTATTTTATCACCTGTACCGGTTACTATCTTAAGAAACGGGTGTTCATGATCATAATATAAAAGACCGTCATCTGCACCAAGGACCAGACCCTTTTGCCATTCATTGCAGTACTTTATTGCTTCTTTGATGACTTCAGGCTGGATTTTAAGTTCAAAAATTGTTTTTGAATAATTTTCAATTATCAATGCTCCGGAATATGATATCTGCGGAGTAGTAAGATTTAACATTTTAGCCAGTTTGCTTACAATCAATGAAGGTTTAGCGCTGGTTATCACTACTTTTATTCCCATATCCCTGCATGCAGATATTGCTTTTTTATTTTCCCTGCTTATTTTGGATTTTGAATTAAAAAGTGTGCCATCAAGATCAATTGCTATTAATTTAATCAAAGTATTGCCTTTGCTCTTAAAAAGTATTCATAATCCCATTGAATTACAGAAGAAATAAAGCAAACCATAGAAATCCAAACTTAAAAAGTATTTATGATACCGGTTTGAAATGGCAAAATTCATAAACTTGCCTGTGCTTCGGTTGCAGCACTTTCCTGTTTATTTATAAAATTTCTTATCAGGTTGCTCATTTTAATTACTTCTTCATTGCTGTCGGTTAATTTTTTTAATTTTTCCAGTTCAGTTTTTTGAATCAGTAACTCACTTTCGATTTCTGCTTTGCGCTGGTCAAAATAATTAACCTTTTCAATCTTTTCTTCAAGTTCAATTATTTTTATATTATTTTTTTTAATATTTTCATTAATCTTTAAAAGTTCCTGTTGCGCTTTGCTAAAATCTGACTTTTCAATAAAATTTTTTACTTCACTTACCAAAAAATCATAAAAATAATAAAGTTTTTTAATTTTAGCTTTATATTCTGCTGCAGCCTGCAGATATTCCTGTGTTTTTGCATAGTCAAATTCAAAGGGCTGCAGATTATTTTCATTCTTCAAATATTGTTCACTAAAGTTATTTATTTTATTTTTTAAATCTTCGATATTTTTTTCTGTAACAGAAAGGACATGCTCATCAATCGTGTTTTGCATCTCAATGTCTGCCTTTTTGTTTTCTTTTACAAGCTCCTCTTTTACCCTTGCCAGTTCTTTATTTTCATTTTTTATCTTTTCACAAATCATTTCAATATCTTCAAGTTCTTTTTCCCTGGTTCTTATAAAAACTTTTTTTTCCAGAATTTTAAGCTCGTTTTCAGTATCTTTTTTAAAATACAATTCCTCAAAATCCTTTAATATGTCTTTAAGCTCAAGAATGGCTTTTTCCTTTTCCTGTATTTTTGTTTTTATACTATTAAAATTAGTGAGTGTATTATTATAATTGCTGTTTGAAATTTTTTGCTTATCATTTAATACAAGATCATATGATGAATAAATATTCTCATATAATGAAAGCATAGGCAGATAAACCGCAGCTTCTTCCTTTATTTTATAGATAAAGCTGCTGCAGTCAGTTTTTATATTATTAAAAAGGCTCATTTTTTATCCATTCCCTTCATTTGAATCCTCCATACCTGAGACATTATCCGGACTTTTTCCAGGTTCTTCATCTATTATTTGCATATCTTTCATATCCATCATAATTTCTTTACTGATATTGTTATTTCTTAAACCTTCTATCATATTGCTGTAAAATTTATTAATCATACTTCTGTCATCATTTTTCAAATTTATATCATTCCCAAGTTTTATGGTTATAATATCTGCATACGCCCTTACAAGCGCATTTATATTTTCATTATATTGATGCTTGGTAAGATAATCTTTTTTCAGAAATTTTTTCTGATCGGCAATTTCGCTGCTTAAATTACCGATTATTATTGATATATCCCTGTCAAGGATTTTTTTATATTCCTCATACTTTCTGCTTTCCTTTTTATCTTTTTCCTTGACTGCTGATTTTATCTGAGCAATTTCATCATCTTTTATAAAAGTTCCTTTAAATATTATCGGAAGATTTTCCGGCTGATTGTCTATGGAGGATTTTAAAAATATTAAGTTTGCAAATAACGGGAAATAATATTTTTTCTGATTGAAATAAAGCTCATCACTTACTTTAAAAAATCTGCATTCTGCATCAGGCGCGATAGTTAACTGCACCCTGTCTTTAAAAAATCTGGAGTCTTTTATTTTTAATTTTTCCGGAGTTGTGGTTTCACAAATTTCAAGGCTCATTATTTTATCCTGTATTTTTCAAATTAACTAAAAAATTGTTATATCAAATTTTTGTACACCAATAATTTATCATTTTTAATATATTAAAGCTTTTTTAAGAAAGGTTAAAGTTTTTTGTTCTTAAAATTTAAAATAATTTTAATTACTGAATTTATGGTTTAAAATAAAAAAACAATCATTATTTTTATAATTAATAAATTCCAAAACTGGATTTGTTTGTTTATTTTTAACAGGTATTTAAGGAATTAAAATGGAAGATAATAAATTAATATATCTTGACAATGCATCATCTACAAAACCGGATGACAGAGTAATACAGGAAATGCTGCCTTTTATAAAAAATCATTACGGGAATCCTTCCAGTGTTCATCAGGCAGGTGCAGATGCAAAAGAAGGCATTGAAAATGCCAGATTTAAAGTTGCAGATTTAATTGGTGCAAAGCCTGAAGAAATTTATTTTACCTCCTGCGGATCAGAGTCGAACAATTTTGCTCTTATGGGAATTGCTGATGCAAATCAAAGCAAGGGAAAACATATAATTGCATCAGCAATAGAACATATTTCAATTTTAAATCCGCTTAAGGAACTTCAAAAAAGAGGTTATGAAACAACTATTATTGCCGTAGACAGGGAAGGATTTGTAAATCCGGAAGATATTAAAAACACAATAAGACCTGATACTGTTTTAATCAGCATAATGCATGCAAATAATGAAATTGGCACAATCCAGAAAATCAGGGAGATTTCAGATATTGCTCATAATCATGGAATCATATTTCACAGTGACGGGGTTGCAACAGCAGGAATAATAAAGGTGGATGTAAACGAATTAGGAATTGATTCTTTAAGCTTTTCCTCCCAGCAGATGTACGGACCTAAAGGAGCTGCAGCACTATATTTAAAAAAAGGCATAAGAATCAAACCTTTTATTTTAGGCGGTGTACAGGAAAGAGGCAGAAGAGCCGGAACAGAAAATGTCCCGGCAATAGCAGGATTTGGAAGGGCATGTGAAATTGCAAAGACGGAGATGAATTCAATAAATGAAAGATTGATTAAACTGCGTGACAGGCTTATAAAAGGAATCCTTGACAATATAAAAGAAGTTACATTAAATGGTTCAATGGAAAGCAGGCTTCCCGGAAATGTTCATGTAAGTTTTAAATATATTGAAGGCGAATCAATTGTTTTATTTTTAAATATGCAGCAAATAACAGTTGCCACAGGGTCCTCATGTGCCTCGCAGGCGCTTAAAGTTTCTCATGTATGTACATCCATTGGCCTTGATCAGGCAACCGCACAGGGTTCAATCCTGTTTTCCCTTGGAAAATATAATACTGAAACAGAAATTGACAGGGTAATTGAAGTTCTGCCGCCTATAATAGACAGATTAAGAAAGATGTCGCCTCTTTATAGGGGATGACAATATTAAAATTAAATAATAATGAATTATGTTTTTATTGTCTGGTATAATTATTTAAATAATAAATTTCAAAATTTTAAAATTGTTGTATTATATAAACTTTGAAGATGCTGATGCAATTAAGATTACAATAATTTAGAAATAGCGAGGAAATAATGTTTCAATATAATGAAAAAGTAATGGAGCATTTTGCGAACCCGAGAAATGTGGGTGAGATTCCAAATGCAGATGGTATTGGCGAAGTTGGAAATCCTGTTTGCGGGGATATGATGACCTTTTATATAAAAGTTAAGGACGGCAAGCTTGATGACGTAAAATTTAAAACATTCGGATGCGGAGCTGCTATTGCCGTTTCGAGCATGGTAAGCGAGATGGCTAAAGGGATGACTCTTGAGCAGGCAATGCAACTGTCCAATAAAGATGTAGCCGAACAGCTTGGAGGCCTTCCTGAAAATAAGCTGCATTGCTCAAACCTTGGTGCGGATGCGCTTCATAAGGCAATAGAAAATTACAGGGAAAAACATAAGGAGATATAATGAATGAAAAACAGTGTAATTGTCCGTATTGTGAACCGGAAGTAAAGGAAAATCTGGCAGATTTATGCTCACCATGCAGTATAGAGCCTGAAATTAAAGCTGATGAAGTTCTTGACTGCACAGGCCTTTATTGTCCTGCTCCTGTTTTTGAAACAAGAAAAAAAATTGATACTCTTAAGAAAAATCAGATTCTTTTAATGGTTTCTGATGATCCTGCTTCTGAAGAAGATATGAAAGCCTGGGCAAAAAGAACGGGCAATGAAATAATGAGCATAGAAAAAGACAGAGATGTCTTTAAATTCTTTATTAAAAAGATATCCTGATTAAATACTTAGGAGTTTGTTTATGAAAAAATGTCTTTGATTTTTTAAGGATATTATTTTTAGATTTATTAATTTTAAAATTTATTACGCTATGATATAAGGTTAACATAGGGGGAAATAAAAATGTCAAAGAAAAAAATTTTATATGTTCAGACAAGCGGAATCAACACACCTCAAAGATTATATTCTCCTTTCATCCTGGCTCAAACTGCTGTTGCCATGGATATAGAACCAATAATATATTTTTTAGGC
>JAMDDL010000122.1 GCA_023488645.1 Actinomycetota bacterium
TGTAAATATGTATAGCAATTTAAGAAAAGAAAGTGAGGAAAATTATGGGTTAGCGTTTATTATTTTTTTAAATTAAGTGGGGTATTTTTCGATTGAAATATGGGGGAATTTTCGATTGAAAAAAACAAGATTTTTTGCAATATGGTTACAATATGTATAAAAAAATGAAAAAAAAGATATCTTAATGGTTGTCTCTGTATAAAATCTCTTAGATAGACACATTTAAAGCTAACTATTATAATAATGATGATTTCAACAAATTCTATATTAATAATGGTGATTTTTATGAAGAATATTGAAGAAATAAAAAAAATTTTGAATAAAAATAAAATTCTATTTCAGAATAATTTCAAAATAAAAGAAATAGGTATCTTTGGTTCATATATTAAAAGTGAACAAACAAAAAAGAGCGATTTGGATATTCTTGTAGAATTCGAGAGCCCAATAGATTTTTTTGATTACTTGGAGTTTGAGGAGTATCTATCTAATTTATTAGGAATTAAAGTTGATTTGGTTATGAAAAAAGCTTTGAAACCAAATATTGGAAGAAACATACTCAAAGAGGTAATTTATGTCTGAAAAACGGATATTTGCTGATTCTTTAAATGATATCCTAATGAGATTAATAAAATTTCTAAATTTATCGGTAAAAAATCATATGCTAAATTTATTCAAGACGAAAAGACAATATACGCAGTTACAAGGTCACTTGAAATAATAGGAGAGGCAATAATCTTGAATTTTCAACAATAATTATAGTTAATTTGATAGTATTTTTAAAAATTTTTTTATAAAATTTAAAAATCTGTTAAATGAAAAAACATAATATGGAAAAAAATAATTATTTAAAAAGATTTGGATTTAAGATATTTATTGCTCTGACTATTACAATACTTATTTTTTCTGCATTACTAACTGTAGGTTGTACAAATAAAAAAAGTGTTAAAACAGACACAACATCCATATCGCAGGCACAATCAAGTGAGAGCACCCAAGGCTCAACCAGTTCAAACAGCACCACTACGGTAACTTCAAAACAAGCTACAACAACATCTGAAGAAATACCGCCTGATATCCAGCAGATGATTGCTGAAGCAAATAAATATTATAATGATGGGCAGTATGCTGAAGCAGTAAGCGCTTACAGAAAAATAAAACAGGCAGTTGATACAAATGAAAATATAAGTGCAAATCTGAAAAAGCAGATAATTGAGAGTTATTCCAAAAATTTTGTGCTTCAGGATTTAAAAGGTCTTGGCGAGGGAAGATTTTCAAGGTTTCGCATCCATTGCGACCCCGAAGCTATTATTACTATGATAAGGGAAATATAATTGCTCAAATTGTCAGGTACTCTTTCGGATCAATTTCTTGTCGAGTTCAAGTTCATAAGAAAGAATAGTTCTGATGTCCATCTTTTTGGAAGCATTGAGTATTTCAATACCAACTATTTTGTTATCAGATGTTGTATCTAAATTAACCCCTTCAGAAATCTCAATTACTCCATCTGGTTTTTGATTCCCTAATTTAATATATATGGCATCAACTTGATTATCGTAATTTACCCTCAATTTACCTTCCTTTCTTTAGCGGATAGTTTGTTATTACCATTATTATATCATCTTTCACGGTAGCGACGATTTTTAATGGATACTTAAACCCTTCAATATTTGATATAATTTCTTGATTCCCCTGATTCAATTCTTTTCCTTCAAGGATCTTTAGAATTGTCGACTCTTGAATTTTATATAATTTTGCTCTTCTTTTTGCATGGCGAGAGAACTTTATCTCCACAAAACAACCTTTCCTATAAAATATCAGGATTCTCTATCGCTTTTATTATAATGCTTTTGTCAATTTTAAATCCATGTTTGTTAAGAATTTTATGTTCTTTGATTTTCAATATAGATTGTCTTTATGATATTATTCTTATCAATAGAAATTCACAAAAATAAACATGGTTAATCTTATAGTATTTTTAAAAATTTTTTTATAAAATTTAAAAATCTGTTAAATGAAAAAACATAATATGGAAAAAAATAATTATTTAAAAAGATTTGGATTTAAGATATTTATTGCTCTGACTATTACAATACTTATTTTTTCTGCATTACTAACTGTAGGTTGTACAAATAAAAAAAGTGTTAAAACAGACACAACATCCATATCGCAGGCACAATCAAGTGAGAGCACCCAAGGCTCAACCAGTTCAAACAGCACCACTACGGTAACTTCAAAACAAGCTACAACAACATCTGAAGAAATACCGCCTGATATCCAGCAGATGATTGCTGAAGCAAATAAATATTATAATGATGGGCAGTATGCTGAAGCAGTAAGCGCTTACAGAAAAATAAAACAGGCAGTTGATACAAATGAAAATATAAGTGCAAATCTGAAAAAGCAGATAATTGAGAGTTATTCAAAAAATTTTGAGGATTCAAAAACCATTACCGAAACAGCCAGGATGCATTTTGGCAATGCAATGCAGCTTGAGTATGAAAAAAGGATTGATGAAGCAGTCAGGGAACTGGAAGAAGCCTTAAAAATATATCCAAAATATCAGGATGCAATAGACAAACTTAACACCATTAAATCACTTTACAAATTAAAATAAATATTCTCCAGGCAATCTACTAATCCCAATACAAATATTCCTTTGATTTATGTGTAGAAATTACATAAATTCGTTTGGAAAAGGTGGTTAAGAAATAATTATCCCAGTGATGACTGCAATGTTTATTTAATTTTAACTTTTTAATAGATATAATTAATCCAGTCATTTAAATTGCAGTAAAGTAAATAATCTCATAAAAACACAGGTTATATTTAACGATAATAAATCAGGGATTTTTTGTGAATAAAGATAAGAACAATTTTGATTACTGGGATAAATATTACGGTTCCGGCAAGGATAAAAAGCATTCTTATACGGACTATGATAAAAAATATGGCAACAGAAGCCCAAAAGATAATCATTATAATAAAAAATACAGCAGCAAAAAATATGAGCCTGAAGGCAGAATTGTCGGCTCTGAATATAAGTTAAAACCCCGACAAAGGAAAAGAAGACGGTCTCCTGCATTAAGACTGACTATTCTGATAATAGTTGTATTTCTGGCAGGATTTTTTACTTTTTATGCTATTGACAATCATTTATTCAGCAAAAAAACGGCTGATAATACTCAAAGTCTTTTAAAGGCAGATAATTCTTCAAATAATATTTCAATTACCAGTGAAAATAACAGCGACATAAAAGACACAAGCAAAACAGGCACTCAATCATCAGATAATACCGTACAGGAAACTAAAATCTCAAATACAGGTTCACAGCAAAATCAGAATTCTTCAGATAGTTCCAACCAGTCCATATGGCAGGCTCTTATTGTATTTTTTAAAAATCTGGGTAAAAAGCAGCTTGAAACTGATAATTATCCCAAAAAAATAACAATTAATTTTTATTTTTCAATTCTGGGAAATGAGGAAAAATTTGGATCAGAACAAAGAACTATAATAGCAGGAAGTCCTCAAAATGCAGCGGTCAATGCAGTAAATGAATTATTAAAGGGACCTTATGAAAATTTTAATTTTGCTGTTATTCCAGCAGGTACAAAGCTTATGGGAGTTGAGGTTTCCAATAAAATTGCAACAGTAAATTTTTCGCAGGAATTTCTGTCAGAAAGCCTTGACAGCCGCATTCTTGATGATTACATAATTTATACAATTGTGGATACCCTGACTGAAATACCTGAAATTGAGGCAGTTTCATTTTTAATTGACGGGAAGGAAATAAAGGAATACGGCAATGTTGATTTGCGGCTTCCTGCAATAAGAAATGAAAAATATCTTGATTAGCTTTAGATTTGCTACTTGCTCTCAATAATTCTCATTATATCTTCTTCAGATAACTTTTTTGCGTTATATTCCTTTTTAGTAAGCCACTTTTTAAATATCTCCTGAGATTCATTGAGAGCTTTTTTGAATCTATATTCCCAATTTTTTTCCCTTAATTTTATTTTTTCCATTTATCAATCACCTCAATGCAAGAATAATTTTTATGAATATTAAATCGTTATATAAAAGTTGTTTTAGTTATAATAAGATATTACCATTATATTATTTTAATTGTTAAATTCCATCAGCTATTTATAAAGCATAATTTTTCTTAATATGGTATATTTTTGTATAAATTATTTTCATATTATTATTTAAACCATATTTTTATTTTACTGATAAAAAGGAGGTTGATTGAAAATATTAATAACCGGAGGAGCAGGATTTATAGGATCTCATATTGCAGATTTGCTTATTGAAAATAATTTTGATATTGCAATTGTAGATGATCTTTCAACCGGAAAACTTGAAAATGTAAATCCTGAAGCTAAATTTTACAGGTGCGATATAAGAGACAGAGGGGAGTTGTTAAGAATAATTGAAACAGAAAAACCACAGATAGTTATTCATAATGCTGCTCAATTAAGTGTTAGGAATTCTGTTGAAGATCCTGTAAACGATGCCGAAATAAATATTATCGGCGGATTGAATTTACTTGAAGCATGCAGGAAAATTAAAGTTGAGAAAATAATATTTGCTTCAAGCGGCGGGGTAGTATATGGTGAGCAGCAGTACTTTCCTGCAGATGAAAAACATCCAACCAGACCTATCAGTCCTTATGGAGTGGCAAAATTATCATTTGAAAAATATCTTTATTATTATCAATATATATTTGGAATTAAGTACATCGCACTGCGTTATGCTAATATTTATGGTCCCCGCCAGGATCCATTTGGCGAAGCAGGGGTTGTAGCAATTTTTTCAAAGAAGCTCTTAAACGGAAATCAACCAATAATCAATGGTGACGGGCTTCAAACCAGGGATTATGTTTTTGTTGAAGATGCTGCAAGAGCCAATCTTTTTGCCATTCAAAATAAAATTACTGGTGAACTAAATATAGGCACTGGTAAAGAAACAAATGTGAATGATATTTTTAATATGTTAAGGGAAGCTTCAGGAAACCCGGATGTCAAAGAAGTTCATGGACCCGTAAAAGAAGGGGAGCAGAAAAGAAGCATGCTTTCTTATGAAAAAGCCAGCTCAATTTTAGGCTGGAAACCGCAGATAAAGATAAGGGAAGGTTTATTTAAAACATTTAACTGGTTTAAAGAAAACAGCAATTAGACTGAACTGACTTAAGTTTAAATTAATTTGTAAATCTGACAACAAAATAACTGACTGATGGAAAACAGGAAATATTCTATATCTGCTTTTTTCCCTGTATATAATGACTGGGGAACTATTCCTTCCATGACTCTTCTGGCAGAAAGTGTCCTTAAAAGGGTTGCAAAAGAATACGAGATAATTTTAGTTGATGATGGTTCAAATAAGATTACAAAAAAAATTCTTGAAGAACTTGCTCTCAAAGTTGAAAATTTGAAAATAATTACTCATGAGCATAACAGGGGATATGGCGGTGCACTAAAATCCGGTTTTTATAATGCCGGATATGAGTTGATTTTTTACACAGATGGAGACGCACAGTACAATCCCTTAGAACTTGAGAAACTGGTAAATAAAATGAGCGATAATGTTGATATTGTAAATGGTTATAAAATTTCACGCCAGGACCCTCTTTATAGAAAAATAATCGGCAGATTGTATCATTTTACAACTAAAATAATGTTTAAATTTAAAATAAGAGATGTTGATTGTGATTTCCGACTGATTAGAAGAAATCTTTTTGATAATCTTGAACTCAAATACAATAGCGGAGTTATTTGTGTTGAAATGATAAGCAAATTTACCGCAAGAGGAGCAAGGTTTGTAGAAGTTCCTGTTACGCACTATTTCAGGATTAGCGGCAAGTCCCAGTTTTTTAACTTTAAAAGAATTTTTAAAACCGGAGTTCATTTAATCAAGCTTTGGTACTGGGTGAGAATAAAAAAACAATATTAGCCAAAATTTTGTTAAAAAGAAAAATAGATATAATACAGAATATGAAAATAAACACAAAAAGCAAAAACTCCAAGTATGAATATCATCTTAACAGGATAAATCATATTCCCAAAGTCTTAAAACCAAAAATAATTAATTTAAACAAAATTTATGAAAGCTACAGAAATAAAAATGTCATGGTGACAGGCGGCGCAGGTTTTATCGGAAGCAATCTTGCCATTAAGCTTTGTGAACTTGGAGCAAATGTTCTTGTTGTTGATTCTTTAATTGAAGACTATGGCGGAAATATTTTTAACCTCGAACCAGTCAAAAATAAAATAAAGTTAAATATTGCTGATGTGAGAACTTATCCTACAATGCTGTATCTCGTAAAAGATCAGGACTATATCTTTAACCTTGCCGGACAGGTAAGTCATATAGACAGCATGATTGATCCGTGGACAGACCTTGAAATCAACTGCAAAAGTCAGCTTACAATACTTGAGGCATGTAAAAAAAATAACAAGGATGTAAAAATAGTTTATGCCGGAACAAGACAGCAATATGGAAAGCCTAATTATCTTCCTGTTGATGAAGATCATATTGTTCATCCTACGGATGTAAACGGAATAAATAAAATGGCTGGTGAATGGTATCATATACTTTACAATAATGTTTATGGCATCAGGGCTTCTTCACTTAGACTTGTTAACACTTATGGACCCCGCCAGCTTTTAAAGCACAATAGACAGGGTTTCATAGGGTGGTTTATAAGACTCATTATTGAAAATAAAAAAATAGAACTGTTTGGCGGAGGAAGTCAGATTAGGGATATTAATTATGTTGATGATGTTGTTGATGCTTTTTTAATTGCAGGCGCAGATGAATCTGCAAATGGTAATTTCTATAATCTTGGAGGAGATCATCCCATGCCGCTAAAAGATCTGGTAAAATTGATGATTGAAACTGCTCAAAGTGGAAGTTTTGAGGAGGTTGCATTTCCTGAAGAAAGAAAAAACATAGATATAGGTGATTTTTACTCAGATTATTCCAAGATAAAGCATGAACTTGGCTGGCAGCCAAAAGTTTCAATCAGTGAAGGACTTCAAAAAACTTTTGAATACTATAAAAAATATCGGGGTTATTATTTTTAACATTTAATTGACATCATGATAACAAAAATGCTTTAATGTAATCATTATAATTATTTTTATTTGTAAGGTTGCAAAATGAAAAGGACTCAAATTCAATTAACGGATAAACAGTATAGATTGTTAAAAGAAATTTCCTCAGAAAAAAATATTTCATTGGCAGAGGTTGTGAGGGAAGCCATTTCTTTTTATTCTTCTTCAACTGCGGTTATTGATAAGGATATAAAAATCCATGATGCTTTAAGTTTGATTGGAAAATATAATTCAGGTAAGTCAGATATTTCCATAAAGCATGACGAGTATTTAGAGAAAGCATTTAAAGAGGAGGATGAATAAAAGAAATGAGTATATTTATTGATACCTGTGCTTTTATTGCCTTAGTTAATTCTGATGACGAATATAATTTTATTGCTGCGGATTTATTTAAAAAAGCTGCTGAAGCTGATGAAAAATTTTTTTCTTCAAATTATGTTCTGCTTGAAACAATTTTTTTGCTGCAAAGAGAAATTGGTTTATCAGCAGTAAATGATTTCAGGAAATTAATGCTTCCAATAATAAACATAATATGGGTGGATGAGAAAATTCATAACGATTGTTTGAATAATCTTATAGCAGCAGAAAAGAGAAAAATTAGTCTTACTGACTATTCAAGTTTTTATATTTTGGATAATTATAAAATTGATATGGTTTTTTCATTTGACAAACATTTCAAAGAAAAAGGTTATAAATTTTTAGAATAACCTATTTAAGGTTAACTTTAAATACAATAATGAAGGTACCGTTTGGGGATTTATCAAGGCAATATAAAGTATATAAGAAGGAATTTGACACTATAATTTCCGGGGTTCTTGAAAAGGGAAACTTCATACTTGGAGAAAACCTTTCAAGATTCGAAACTAATTTTGCAGGTTACTTGGGAGCGAAGTACGGTGTTGGAGTCGGTTCGGGGACTGAAGCACTTCACCTTGCGCTTGTTGCTTGCGGTATCGGGATGGGAGATGAAGTAATTACTGTTGCGAATACTGCAGTCCCCACAATTTCGGCAATTGATTTTGCTGGAGCAACCCCTGTTTTTGTTGACATAGAAGAAAACTCTTACCTTATTAATCCAGACTTAATTGAAAGCAGGATAACTTCCAGAACAAAAGCCATAATTCCTGTCCATTTATATGGAAACCCCTGCAATATGGATAAGATTATAAGTATTGCAAAGAAATATAATCTTAAAGTGATTGAAGACTGTGCCCAGGCTCATGGAGCGGAATACAAAGGTAAAAAAGCGGGAACATTTGGAGATTTGGGCGCTTTTAGCTTTTATCCGTCAAAAAACCTTGGAGCAAATGGTGATGCCGGTATGATAGTTACAAACAACGGAGAGCTTGCGGAAAAAGTAAGGCTTCTCAGAAATTATGGTTTTGAGGACAGATATAAAAGTATTATGAGAGGTTTTAACAGCCGGCTTGATGAAATTCAGGCAGCTCTTCTTGATTTTAAGTTAACAAAGCTTGATGAATGGAACTTAAGAAGAAAGCAGATTGCCAAAAGATATATAAGCGAATTGAGCGGACTTCCGATAATACTTCCGTCATATCTGCCTGAAAATACACATGTATTTCATCTCTTTGTCATAAGAGTTGCCCAAAGAGACAAATTTATGAAGTTTCTGTTAAATGAAGGAATTAGCACAATTATACATTATCCAATTCCGATATATTTACAGCCAGCTTATAAATTCCTTGGCTGTAAAAAAGAAGACCTTCCGGTTATAGAAAAAATTTTAGAAGAGATATTATCTATCCCGATTTATCCTGAACTTGAAGATGCTGAGGTTGATTATGTCATTGCTGTCATCAAAAAATTTTACAATTGATTTATTCAATTTACATATAAATATATATATGTTATTTTTTACGGTGATAAAATATGACCAGAATATTTTATAAAAAATAATTATATTTCTAATAAAAATATTATCTTGTATGCAGATAAGGAGAAGGCTTTGACATTAATTCATGGTGTGAAAACGAAAAAACTAAAAGTTGTTGCAGATGAGCGAGGCCGTCTTATGGAAATGCTGAGAGCTGATGATGAGCTCTTCATAAAATTTGGCCAGGCTTACATGACAACTGCTTATCCCGGGGTAGTTAAAGGATGGCATTATCATAAATTACAAACAGATTCATTCATAGTCGTAAAGGGGATGATGAAAGTCGTTCTTTATGACAGCCGCAAGGATTCCGGAACTTATGGAGAAATTAATGAATTTTTTATGGGAGAACATAATCCTATCCTTCTTCAAATACCGCAATATGTTTATCACGGCTTTAAATGCATAAGTCAGGATGAGGCAATCTGCATTAACATACCAACTGAAACCTACAAATATAATGAACCTGATGAATACAGGGTTGAACCACACAGCAAGGAAATTCCTTATGACTGGTCAAGAAAGGACGGATAGGACGGATAAAAGTTCTAACTGCAATTAATAAAAAAATAAAAATAATATAATAATCTACAAATAATCATATTTTAAAACAAAGACTTTATAAAAAATTTGGAGGAAACTTGGAAGACAGAAAATTCAGAACGATATTGGTTACGGGTGGAGCTGGTTTTATAGGAAGCAATTTTATTCATTACATGGTTAAAAAATATCCTGAGTATAATATTATTAATCTTGATAAACTGACCTACGCAGGAAACCTTGAAAATCTTAAATCTGTTGAAAATAAGTCCAATTACAGGTTTATCAGAGGAGATATTGCAGATACAAAAATAGTAGGGGAAATATTTAACGGAAACAAGATTGATGCAGTGGTTAATTTTGCTGCAGAATCCCATGTTGACAGGTCAATTGACAATCCAGGAGTTTTTATTCAAACAGATATATATGGCACGTATGTCCTGCTTGAAGCTGTTAAAAAACATAAAACCGGATTATTTTTTCAGATAAGTACTGATGAAGTGTATGGTTCCATTCTGAACGGTTCATTTAAGGAAGACGATCCTCTTCTTCCCAACAGCCCTTATTCTGCATCAAAAGCAGGAGCTGAAATGATAGTTCGCTCATTTTACAAGACCTACGGCACTCCAATTGTAATAACAAGGACTTCCAATAATTTTGGTCCATATCAATTTCCTGAAAAAGTCATACCATTATTTGTTACCAATTTAATTGATGATATAAAAGTACCTCTTTATGGTGACGGGCTTAATGTAAGGGACTGGATATATGTGGAAGATAGCTGCAGAGCAATAGATATAGTTCTTCACAAGGGAGCAACAGGTGAAATATATAATATAGGCGGGGGCAATGAGAAACCCAATATCTGGATAACTAAAAAATTAATTGAACTTACAGGCAAATCTGAATCAATGATTGAACCTGTTGCTGACAGACTTGGTCATGACAGAAGATATTCCATAGACTGCTCAAAAATTGAAAAGGAGTTTGGCTGGGTTCCTGAATATAATTTTGAAGAAGCACTCGAAAAAACTGTTTACTGGTACATAAATAATGAAGAATGGTGGAGGCCACTAAAAGTAAGAATTTCAAAGAAGTAATATTTTTGTTTTTAACATAAACTTTTTGTAATTTATTGTTTAAGCACAAAAAATATCATCGTTAAATTAAATTCTTAAAATAGTATTTGATAGTTGTCTTGAAAGGTTAATATATTGCCATGAAAGTTTGTGTAATCGGAGTAGGTTATGTTGGCTTGATAACAGGAGTTTGTCTTGCAGAAATTGGTCATAATGTAATATGTGTTGATAATATTGATGGTAAGATAGAGAAGCTTAAAAATGGAATCAGCCCCATATATGAACCCGATCTTGAACGATTTATTAAAAAAAATTTAAAATCAGGAAATATCAGTTTTATTAATGATATTAAAAGTGGTGTTGAAAATAGTGAAATAATACTTATTTCTGTCGGGACTCCTTCGCTTTCAAACGGACAGGCAGATCTGACTTATGTTGAAAATGTTGCAACGGAAGTAGGCAAATATATTAATAATGAGAAAGTAATAGTAAATAAAAGCACAGTGCCTATTGGTTCCGGCGACTGGGTTTCGAAGATTATTTCTGAAAGTATTGAAAAAAATAATTCTAATAAGAATATTAAATTCAGCATTGTATCAAATCCGGAATTTCTAAGAGAAGGAAGCGCATTAGGGGATACCTTTTTCCCTGAAAGAATAATTATTGGTTCATCTTCCAAAAAAGCAATAAAAAAAATGCTTGAGCTTTATAAACCATTGATAGATCAAAGTTTTGACTGGCCTTCAGATATTCCAAGATTACTTCCGGAAGGAAAAAATATTCCGGTGGTTATTTCTGATTTGGCAAGTGCCGAAATGACAAAATATGCTTCCAATTCCTTTCTGGCAACCAAAATTTCTTTTGTAAACGAAATTGCCAATATTTGCGAGAAAGTAGGCGCAGATATAAAGAAAGTAACGGAAGGCATGGGTCTTGACAGCAGAATTGGACCTAAATTTTTAAATGCCGGAATCGGCTGGGGGGGTTCATGTCTGCCAAAAGATGTTTCTGCCCTTGCTTATACTGCAAGAGAGTATGGGCTTACCCCTGAAATTTTAAACGCAATTGTATCCGTAAACAAAAATCAAAAAAATGAGATAGTTAAAAGAGTTCAGGATGAGTTAAAAATAGTAAAAGGAAAAACAATAGCAGTTCTAGGAATTGCTTTTAAACCAGATACAGATGATGTCAGAGAGTCACCCGCAATTTCCATTATGAACAGTCTTATCCACTTAGATGCCAGCATAAAAGCATATGATCCCATAGTTAAAGAGAGGCCCAAAAGTCTAAATGAAAAAGTAACTTTATGCAAAGATGCTTATGAAGCAATAAGAGATGCAGATCTCCTGATACTGGCAACAGAATGGAAAGAATTTAAACATATAGACTATTCTAAAATTAAAAATTTGATGGCTCATAATATAATTATTGATGGAAGAAATCTATTTGATAAAGAAAAGCTTCAAAGTCTGGGATTTAAATATATCGGCATAGGCAGGTAAAAAGTATG
>JAMDDL010000148.1 GCA_023488645.1 Actinomycetota bacterium
CCGATGATTCAATGCTTGTTGAAAGAGCCGGATATAAGGTAAAATTTTTAAAAGGAAGTCATGAGAATATAAAAATTACCACTCCCACGGATTTATTTCTGGCAGAATTGATAATATCCAAGAATGGGACACATTAAAAATTTTAAAGAAGCATTTCCAATTTCGTGATAGGGACAAAAGTAAAACTGCAAAAATCAGGCTGGGTATTTCGAAAACACGCAAGCTTTGCCCCAGCTTAGGCAAAGCTTGCTCGGTTTCAGGCTTCGCTCTTCTCTTTATAGAGGAACCTTGCCCGCTCAGCCTTCAAACGGTTTTCTTAAGTCACCCAGCCTAATCCAATAATTTGTTTGCAATCACGAAAAAGGAAATGTTAACAAATTTTAAGGTCTGTAAAAAAGTCAAAGAATATCACAATTATTTTTTTAAAGGTCAGATATTTTTAATTAACGGAGTCAACAAATGAAAATTGGAATAGGCTATGATGTGCACCAGTTTGCCCACGGCAGAAAGTTAATTTTGGGAGGAGTTGAAATAAAACACGGGAAAGGTTTGCTCGGACATTCAGATGCAGATGTTTTAATTCATGCAATAAATGATGCGATACTAGGGGCGCTTGGACTTGGCGATATCGGTATTCATTTTCCCGATACTGATATGCAGTATAAGAATATTTCAAGCATTATTCTTCTTGAAAGAGTAATTAAAATGATGAAAGGCAATGGATATAAAATAGGTAATTGCGATAATATCTTAATCCTTGAAAAGCCAAAAGTGTTTCCTTATATTGATTTAATGAAAAAAAACCTGTCAAAATCAATGGAAATTAATGAAAGTCAGATCAATATAAAAGCAACTACAACAGAAGGTCTTGGCTTTTGCGGAAGGCAGGAAGGAGCTGCAGCTCAAAGCATTATCCTGCTCGAAGAAATTTGAAAAAATTAAACCATCATATTAATTGTTTAACAGAAATAAGATTTAAACATCTAATTCATATTATTTTAAAACTGATGCTGCGTGTGTTTTTAAATAAGTTTTTAAAATATTTTTAAAAGCTAAAAGAAATAAAGGAAAAAATTGAAAGCTGATAAACCAAGATTCAGATTTGCACCTTCTCCTACAGGAGGACTGCATATAGGAACAGCAAGAACGGCATTATTTAACTGGATTTCTGCAAAAAGCATGAATGGCGATCTTATCCTGCGGATTGAAGATACTGACTTGAAACGCTCAACTGAAGAATTTGAAAAATCCATTATAGAGGGTTTAAAATGGCTTGGTTTTGACTGGGATGAATTTTACAGGCAAAGCGACAGGATTAAACTATATGAAGCAGAAGCACAGCGTCTTCTTAAAGAAGACAAGGCATATATGTGTTTTTGCAGACCTGAAAGACTTGAAACATTAAGAGAAAAACTGATATCTGAAGGAAAACCAATTGGTTATGATAATAAATGCAGAAATATGTCAAAGGAAGAAATAAATGAAAATTTAAAAAATCATATTGAATATACGATCAGATATAAAGTAAGTGATGGAGAAGTAAAATTTAATGATTTAATCAGAGGTGAAATAAAATTTTCTTCTGATGTAATAAGTGATTTTGTGCTTATAAAATCAGACAGCACTCCATCATATAACTTTGCCGTTGTTGTAGATGACAATGATATGAAAATAACCCATGTTTTAAGGGGCGAAGATCATATTACAAATACCGCAAGACAGATATTGCTTTTTAATAGTCTGGGATATAAAATCCCTGATTTTGCTCATCTATCAATGATTCTCGGCAAGGACGGCGCCAAATTAAGCAAAAGACATGGAGCAGCTACCATTTCTCAATTTAGGGATGAAGGATACTTAAGAGAAGCTATGGCAAACTATCTGTCCCTGCTTTCCTGGGCTCCAAGAGATGCAGAAGAAATATTTTATTTAAGTGATATATTAAATAAGTTCAAAATTTCAGATATTTCAAAGAATCCTGCAATTTTTGATATAGACAAGCTGAACTGGTTAAATGGAATATATATAAGAAAAAAATCAAACATGGATTTATTTGATTTAATCCTGCCCTTTCTATTAAGGGAAAATATTGTCAAATCTGAAGATTTAAGCAATATCAGGATAAAAAATAAAATATTAAAGTGTGTTGATGCTTTCAGGGATAATTTAAGAACACTTGCACAGTTTCCGGACTATGTCAGAGATTTTTTCTCAAATGAAATAAAATATTATGATCAGGAAGCCCTTGAAATATTAAGACTTGGTTCAAGTAAAATAGTAATTGACATGTTTGCGGAAAAACTGCAGGAAATAAATTTACAGGAAAAAGCAGTCGGTATTAATACAGATATCATAATAGATGATGAAAAAGCAAGGGAAATTATTAATGAAATTGGCAACAGACTCAAAGATGATAATATAAAGGGTAAACTGCTGTATATGCCAATCAGAGCAAGTCTGACAGGAAAAGTTCATGGGCCCGAACTTCCTAAAGTAATTTCCATACTGGGTATTGAGGAATGCTTAAACAGGATTGGCGGGACGTTAAATTTTTTAATTGATAATTGATTTTTTCAAATTGTGTATAAACATATTCAACTAAAACTGCAGTAAAAGATAAAATTTAATTAATTTACAAAAAATAATCATTTTTTACATAAAATTAATGATATTTTAGTATAATCAGATATTACAGTAATCAAGCTGTCTTTTTGAGTAATAAATTTAAAAAAATTTAAATCAACAATTTAAAAATGGGACTTATATCAGAATTAATTGAACAGGTAAAAGCAGCAAAGGAAAAAGATCCGGCCGCATTAAATGCTTTTGAAATCATACTTACTTACTCGGGAGTCCATGCAGTTATTTTCCACAGGATTTCACACTGGCTTTTAAAGCACAGGATACCATTTTTTCCGAGATGGACTTCACAAATTACAAAATTTTTTACAGGAATAGAGATCCATCCCGGAGCACAGATTGGCAGAAGGCTTTTCATTGATCACGGAATGGGAGTTGTAATTGGGGAAACTACCATAATGGGCGATGACTGTCTTCTTTATCAGGGAGTAACCCTGGGTGGAACAGGCAAGGAAAGAGGCAAAAGGCACCCTACACTTGGAAATAATGTAGTTGTTTCTGCCGGGGCAAAAATTCTTGGGTCAATTACCATTGGCAATAATGTTGTAATTGGAGCAGGCGCAGTTGTCATTGATCCGGTTCCTGACGATTGTACTGTTGTTGGGGTTCCCGGAAGAATTGTAAGAATTAAGGGTGAAAGAGTATTATCTGATGAATTTCATAAAATGAATCTTCCGGATCCTGTAAATGATTTGCTGACGGATTTAAAATCAAGGCTGGATATTCTTGAAGATGAGTTCAAAAGATTAAAAAAACAATAAAAATATATAATTTTTTCATAATAATTAAATCTAAAATAACTGAAAAGTTTTAATTGCTGAAATTAAATCGGCAGGGTATGTTTTGTAATTTAAACACAAAGAAAGAAGGAACATAATTTGGCTTTGAAATTGCATAATACACTTTCCAGAAAAAAAGAATTATTTGTTTCATCTGAAAAAAATAAAGTAAAGATGTATGTTTGCGGACCAACCGTTTATAACTACATTTCAATTGGCAATGCAAGGCCGGTAATTGTTTTTAACATGGTAAGAAATTATCTTAAATATCTTGGTTATGAAGTTTTATTTGTTCAGAATATAACTGACATTGAAGATAAAATAATAAATAAAGCCAATGAGGAAGGTGTTGATTATAAGATTATTACTGAAAGATATATAAAAGCTTTCCTTGAAGATCTTAATACTCTCGAGATTGACAGTATTGATGAGATTCCTTTTGCTACAGGTATGATAAATGAAATCATAGATATTATAACCAGGATTATCAATAATGATTATGGTTATGTTGCCGGCGGCAATGTTTATTTTGATGTTTTTAAAGATAAAAACTATGGCAAACTTTCAGGGCAAAAGATTGACGAAATGAAGGATTCTGATGATGGTGAATTTGAAAAAAGAAATAAAATTGATTTTGCTCTCTGGAAGAAAGCAAAACCAGGTGAGCCCAGTTGGGATAGTCCATGGGGCAGGGGAAGACCAGGCTGGCATATTGAATGTTCCGCAATGGCTTACAAGTATCTGGGTTTTGGTTTTGATATCCATGGCGGAGGTATTGACCTTATTTTTCCTCATCATGAAAATGAAATTGCTCAAAGTGAGGCTGCATTTCCGGAGAAAGGGAATTTTGTTAAATACTGGATGCATAATGGCATGATTGAAGTCAGAGAAAGAAAAATGTCAAAGTCTGACGGACTTCAGGATGACTGGATTTTAAAAAATCTTCTTAAAAAGTTTTCCGCAAATGTAATAAAATTTTATATACTTTCCACTCACTACAGAAGTCCTCTTGAATTCAGCGGTGAAAAACTTGAAGAGTCTCAAAAAGCATTTGAAAAAATAACAAATACAGTACGAAATATCCAGTTTATAATAAATAAAAAAGATGCAGAAGAACGGGAAAGCAGAATAAATAACAATCTTAAATCAGCAGAAGATAAAAGAAAGCTTAAATATCTTCTTAAATCAATTAAGGCTGATTTCATATCTGTCATGGATGATGATTTTAACAGTGCGGGGGCAATAGGGATTCTTTTTGAAGCTATAAAGACTGTTAACGGAATAATCCAGGCTGCTGATTTTATTTATGACAAAGAATTTATTCATGATTTGAACAATTTTTATAATGAGATCACAGGTTTATATAAAATTTTTGGAATAGATCCTGCAGGTGCAGTAAAAAAAGACCTTATCGAACATGCTGCCGAAACAGGAAGCATTGAAGCATCACAAATTGATAAACTGATTCAGGAAAGAAATGAAGCAAGAAGTATAAAAGATTTTAAAAAATCTGATGAAATCAGAAGCAGACTTCTTAAAGCAGGAATAATACTGGAAGACAGAAAGGACGGTACAATCTGGAAAATTCAAAAGTAATTTTTAATATTGCAAAAAAAAGGTAATGGATTTAATCAATTTAAAATCAAACCTCGAATTAATATGCGGAATCAATCCTGTTTATTCGCTTTTAAAAACAAATGCCGGCAAAAGAAAAATATATGAAATTTATTTGTCCGGCTCAAAAGAATCAAACCCTCAGGTTAAGAAAATTTTTCACCTTGCTAAAGAAAAAAGAATTAAGTTTAATATTCTTGAAGACAAAAATTTTGAAAGACTGATAATCAATCCGGAATTAAAAGCACAGGGGATATGCGCAAAAGTGACTAATTATACTTATCATGATCTGGATATTTTTCTGACAAGCCAGGAAAATAAGAACTGCAGACTGTTAATACTTGACAATATAACTGACGCAGGAAATTTTGGTGCGATAATACGCAGTGCATTTGCTTTTGAATTTGACGGTATAATCATCCCAAAACACAGAAGTATTGAAGTTAATAAGGATACAAGCAGAATTTCAGCAGGCACTCTGGAGGAAATGAAAATTTTTCAGGTTTCAAATCTGGTGCAGACTATAAAAAAATTAAAGGAAAACAAATTCTGGATTTACGGTACAGATGTTGAGAATAAGGAAAATGTTAAACAGGTAAGTGAGCTTGATTTTATTTTCCCCATGGCTTTAATTCTTGGCAGTGAGCATAAGGGAATTTCGCGGCTTTCAAGAGAAAATTCAGATATTCTGTTAAGAATAGATATAAATAAAGAGCTTGATTCAATCAATGTTTCAGTTGCGGCCGGAATAATTTTATATGAGATATACATGCAAATTAAGGAAAATGAAAAACACTAAAAAAGGATGAAAATTCATATATGAAAGGAAGCATTTCCAATTTTGTGATAGATAAAAAAGTAAGGCTGCAAGAATCGGCGACTGAGTGTTTTGAAAACACGCAAACTTTGCCCCAGCGAGTCAAAGTTTGCTCGGATTTCAGGCTTCGCTCTCCTCTCCAAGAGAGGAACCCTGCCCGCTTTGCCTTCATACGGTTTTCTAAACACTCAGCTGTCGATCCAATAGTTTGTTTTCAATCTCGAAAAAGGAAATACTAACTATATGAAAAGTCTTATAGTTATTGACGGATATAACTTTATATTTAAATATTACAGCAGAAAATCAGTAAGCAGTGATAAACTTGAGCAGTTAAGGCACAAATTAATAAATGATCTTGCAGAATATAAGCATGCCGGAGACTGTGATATCGTTATTGTTTTTGATTCCCAAAAATCTTCAGAAAAGGAAAGACACTCAATAAAAACGAAAGGCGTGGAAGTAATTTTTTCTGGTAAAGCAAAAACCGCTGACAGTATAATTGAGGAAATTGCCCACCTTAAAGAGGGTTATGATAAAAAATTCATAGTTACTTCTGATAATATTCAGCAGACGGTAATATTTAAGGAAAATATTTACAGAAAGTCAGTCAGGGAATTCTGCATGGAATTAAATCAGCAAAAAAGGGAAACAAGGCACAAATTAAGTCAAATTAATAAATCTCAAAATTCCTCTTTTTCAAGTTTTGAAAGAAAACTTGACCGTAAATCAAAAGAAGAGCTTTCCAGATTAAAGGATAAATTAATTACTAAAAAACATATTAAAAATTGAAAAACAAGACTTCGATATTTATAATTTTTATTATATTTTTTATATCAGTATTATTTTTTCAAACTTCCTGCGGCCTTTTTTATCCTGAAAATACAGAGATTTTAAGTAAAAATGATAATACGGGTGATTCTTCAGTCTTAACAAATGATTATAAAAACCTACCCGATTCTTCAAAAATATTAAATTCAGATTCAATTGATGATAATGCAGAAAATGCACCGGATATTTCCGGTATTTATGAAAATAGTAATTTTGATGATGATAGTTATAAGGTAGTTAAAGTAATTGACGGTGATACAATTGATCTGAAAAATGGCAAAAGATTAAGACTGATAGGGATAAATACCCCTGAAACAGGAATGTATTTTTATGAGGAAGCCAGAGAATTTATGGAAATTCTTGTCCTTAATAAACAGGTAAAACTTGAAAAAGATGTAACAGACAGAGATCAGTATGGAAGATTTTTAAGATATGTGTATTGTCCGCAGTATTTTGTAAATCTTGAAATGATAAGATGCGGATTTGCAAATGCCTATACCTATCCGCCTGATGTGAAGCACACTGACAAGTTTCTTAAAGCTGAAAGATATGCAAGAGAAAACGAAGCTGGATTATGGCAGAAATCTCCTGATGAATTTATTGAAATTAAACTTAATTATGATGCTGAAGGCAGTGATAGCAAAAATTTAAATGGGGAATGGTTCAGTATTAAAAATACCGGTGGAAAAGTATTAAATATGGATGGCTGGACTGTAAAAGATGCAGGTACAAATATTTATAAATTCACTGTCTTTAACCTTGGATCACAAAAAACGGTTTTCATATATTCCGGTTCCGGAAACAACTCCAGTGAAAAGTTATACTGGAATTGTCAACAGCCAGTCTGGAATAATGAACACGATACCTTATATTTAAGGGATAAAGACGGCTTGCTTGTCTCTATTTATAATTATTAATTGCAGGTTATTTATTATCTCACAATCAAAATTAAAACATATTATTTGAAAGATTTTAGAAGTATTTAATTTATTTTATTTGCTATTTTTATATTGTTATTCATATTTATTAAGATTAAACTTGAAAAGAAAAAATTCATTTTAAAAATTCAGGATTAAAAAAATATCTTTTTTTGACATTTATTTTAAAATATCTGTAAAATATTTTTTAGCAGTATTCTTAATGATTAGATTACATAATAGTTTGTTATTTAAGGAGAACATGGAAGCAAGAAGAACAGGTATTGATATTATAAAGGAAATACCATGGGGTACACATTTTTGTCAGCTTTATAATACAAAGGATGACCTTATTGAAATCCTTGTTCCTTACTTTAAAGCAGGACTTGAAAGTAATGAATACTGTATTTGGGTAACTTCAGAGTCTCTGCCTGAAACAAAAGCCATGCACGCTTTAGCCGGATCAATGCCTGATTTGGATGGTTATCTTAAGAAGAAGCAACTGGAAATATTTAATTACTCTGAATTATATACAAAGGGTGGAAGTTTTAAAGCCGGAAGGGTCCTTGATTTCTGGATCAGAAAATTGGACAAGGCTCTTGAAAACGGATTTGAAGGTATTAGAGTAACCGGTGATACCATCTGGCTTCAGAAAAACGGCTGGAAGGATTTTACAGATTACGAAGAAGAGATCAATAAGATTATCAGTAATTACAAAATGATAGTTGCCTGTACTTATTTCCTGGGCAGGTATGGTGCAGATGAAATTATAGACATAATAAAGAATCATGAATTTGCACTGATAAAACGTGAAAATAAATGGATGGCAATAGAAAATTCAGCTCAAAGCAAACTCAAACAGGAATTAATTAATGAAAGAAATAAGGTTTTAGATGTCTTAAATTCCAATAGACAAACGACAGATTACCTTGAAAAATTATTTAACTATGCAAATGCACCCATAATAGTATGGGACCCGTCTTTTAAAATAACACGTTTTAATCATGCTTTTGAACACCTTACAGGCTATAATGTAAATGAAGTGATTGACAGGGAACTTGATGTCTTGTTTCCGGAATCAGGCAGGGAGGAATCGTTAAATAAAATCAGACGGACTCTTGAAGGTGAACACTGGGATTCAGTGGAAATACCTATTATGTGTAAAAATGGAAATATAAAGGTTGTACTCTGGAATTCTGCCAACATTTACGGTGAAGATGAGAAAACCATAGTTGCAACAATTGCCCAGGGGCAGGATATAACAGAGAGAAGGGATGCGGAACTGGAATTAAAGGCATTAAATGAAAATTTAAAGAATCATTCCAGACAGCTTGAAACAGCCAACAAAGACCTTGAAGCTTTTTCATATTCTCTATCTCATGACGTAAGAAAATATATAAGAACAATAGACGGATACAGTTCAATTATAGCTGAAGAATTTCCTGAAATTAAAAATAGCAAAAATGGTGAATATATAGAAAAGATTAAAGGCGCAGTAAAAAGTATTTCAAAGCTTATTGACAGCATGCTTGGATTATATAGAATCTCAAACCTGAAGCATAATTATGAGGAAGTAAACCTCTCAGATGTAATAAATGAAATAATTGATAAAAAAGATGAAGAATATAAAGAGTACAGGATAAACTATAAAGTTGAATCTAATATGTTACTTTATTCTAATAGTGAATTTCTAAAAATACTGTTTGAAAATTTAATAGACAATTCATGCAAATCCTTAAAAGATAATATAAATGCTAAACTGGAGATAGGGAAAATATCTTCAGATAACAGCCCAACTTATTTTGTAAGCGATAATGGTACTGGAATTGACAGTATTTATCATGAAAAAATATTTCAGCCATTTGTAAGTTATAACACTGGGAAAGGGTATAACAGTACAGGAATAGGACTTGCCATAGTAAAAAAAATTGTAAATATTTTAAATGGAAATATATGGCTGGAATCAGAATTAGGTAAAGGTTCTACTTTTTTTATCAGATTTTAAAATATTTCAATAAAAAATTATTATTTTAATGATGGAATGGGAGAAATAAATAATGGATAAAAAAACCATATTGTTTGTAGAGGATGATAAGGATGACCTTGCATTTTCAATGAGAGCTTTTAAGGATAATAAAGCTTTTTTTAATTATCTTATAATGGCTTATGATGGAATCCAGGCAAAAAAATATCTTATGATTGATGATGAAAAACGGCAAATGGAAATAGGTATCAAACCTGATTTAATAATACTCGATCTTAAATTGCCGTATGTCAGCGGACTTGAAATACTGGAAAAAATAAAAAAATATGAACATACAAAAAATATTCCCGTAGTTGTATATACTTCTTCCGATGATCCTAAAGATCTTATAAAATCCTATCAGATGGGGGCTAACAGCTTTGTAAAAAAACCTGAAAATTATGAAGAATTTATAAATGTACTGAAAAAAATAATTAATTACTGGCTGGAAGTCAATATGAGCCCGGAGAGCTAATCTAAAATATAGTATTCCCAAAAATAAAAATTCACTTTTTTTTAATTTTAAGGTAATATAAATACAAACCGTTTTGTATTTAATTTATTAAAATCGGCAAAACTGATTTTTATAATTTTAACAGGCACATAATATTAAAGTTAATTATAAAAATAATTTAGAGAAAAAAAGCTGGAAATGAAGAAAAATTTCAAAAACAAAAAATCACCGGTAACGATAAAAGATATTGCTGAACTTGCAGGAGTCTCAGTAACTACTGTTTCCCATGCTCTTTCAGGGGAAAGATATGTAAAGGAGGAAACAAAGCAAAAGATACTGAAAATAATAAATGAGAATAAATACAGACCAAATGTCATTGCAAGAAGTTTAACTAAAAAAGCAAGTAAGACAATAGGTGTCATACTTCCTGATTTAAATAATCCAATTTATACAAAAATCTTAAAAGGTGCTGAATCTGAAACAGTAAAAGATGATTACATTTTAGTTATTTCAAGTACATATTATAATGCGGCAACAGAAGCTGATCAGATTGACCGTTTAAATACCTTATTTGCAGATGGTTTCCTTTTTATAGGAGGCAGCAAAGACACAGGACATTTGGAAAAAGCAAATATAAGAAATCTTCCGGCTGTGCTGGTTTTCAGATGGGCTGCAGAAGATAAATATCCTAAGGTTTTAATAGATAACAGAAAGGCAATATCACAGGTAGTGGATTATCTTGCCGGTCTTGGTCATAAAAATATCGGATATATCGGCTGGATTGATGAAAGCACAGTTGATTCCGACAACAAGTATTCAGGATATCTTGATGGACTTAATAAGAATAATTTAATTTTAAATGAAAAAAATGTATTTTTAAAAAAAGATATTATGACAAATGAATATGATGAATCTTATAATATTTTAAATAATTATTTAAAATCCGGCAAAAAATTATATATGAGTGCACTTATCTGCAAGAATGATAATATTGCTCTTGGCTCTCTGGAAGCTTTTAAGGTAAATAATTTAAAAGTACCGCAGGAAATATCAATCATTGGTTTTGGCAATACCGATCATTCTCAATATTCAAGTCCAAGACTTTCTACTGTTTCAGTTCCACTGGAACAGATGGGAAGCGCAGGTGCAAGATTGCTTCTTAATGCTATATCAGGCAAAAAGATTAAAAAGGAAACCATTTACTTTGATACTTCCATTCTTAATAGAGAGACTTTAATCAGTTTAAAAAATGATACATAAACTTCGGGAATAACAGTAAACTTTAAAAAAAATTTGATTTGAAAGAGAAATTTAACTAAAGCAGATTAAAATCATAAAAAGTTAATGACAGCCTGATGAGTTTTTGGCAAAAAACGACCTTCGTGGTCGTTTTTTTGTTTTTGGTAAAGACGGCGGGATTCGAACCAGCACGAGTCTTGGCTGAAAAAAATCTGGAAAAAAAATCTGGAAAAAATATTTGAAAATTAAAATTATATATGTTAATGTATCCAATTAATGCAAACCGTTTTGTAAAAACGGTTTGCAATATTAAAACAAAATTAGTTTTAAAATGGAAAACAGAAAAAATATAAAGAATTTTTAAGTTCAACATATTAGAAATTATTACAAGAGGGAGATAAGGAGACGATATGAAGAGAAATAAAATAATATTATATTTATGTATTATTGTATCGGCAGTGTTAGCTGTTTTTCTTTCAGTCAGTTGTACAGGTTATGGACAGACTTCAGGAACTACAACTTCAACAGAAGTTACTGAAACAACAGGCGCTGCTGTAAAGAATGAAGTATTAATTCAGGGAAATGCCTTTGTGCCTGATACATTAAATGCTAAGGTCGGAGATACCGTAACATGGATTAATAAAGACAGTTATGATCATACAGCAACAAGCAGCACTGGAGAATTTGACAGCGGAAATATGCCTTCAGGAGGAAAATACAGTTTTACTTTCAGTAAGGAAGGCACATTTGAATATATCTGCAGCATACATACTTTTATGAAAGGTAAAATTGTAGTAACTAAAT